>JAUPTP010000249.1 GCA_030918015.1 Pseudomonadota bacterium | reverse complement strand
TCGGTCACGGTGCGCCGGTGCGTGAGCAGCGACTCGCCGACCTGCAGATCCTCGAAGTGGCGCCGGAACGGGTGCACCTCGGTCTCGATGAGGTCGGCGCCGCGCACATGCTCGCCGGTGACGGCCGCCAGCATCGTCGGCGAGCCCTGCACCGCCGCGCGCTGCAGCAGGTGCCGGACGGCACGCAGGCCGCCCAGCTCCTCGCCGCCGCCGGCGCGCCCCGGCCCGCCATGCTTGAGCGACGGCAGCGGCGAGCCGTGGCCGGTCGACTCCTTGGCGGAGACGCGGTCCAGCACATGCAGCCGCCCGTGCAGCGCCGCCATCGCCGGCACCACCTGCGCGGCCACCTTGGGCGAGCGCGTCACCAGCGAGGCCACCAGCGAGCCGCGCCCGCGCGCAGCCAGCTCGACCGCCTCGTCCATCGAGTCGAAGGGCATCAGCGTGCTGACCGGGCCGAAGGCCTCGACATCGTGCACCGCCGCATCGCGCCACGGATCGCGGCTGAGCAGCAGCGTCGGCGCGAAGAAGGCGCCGTGCTCGGTGCCCGCCCCCACCGGCATGACGTCGGTGCCGCCGCCGCAGACCAGCTCGGCGTGCTCGCGCAGCAGCGCCACCCGCTCGGCCACGTCGGCCTGCTGCGCGTGCGAGGCCAGCGGCCCCATCTTCACGCCCTCCAGCGCCGGGTCGCCCACGACGATGCGGCCCAGGCGCGCCCGCAGCCGCTCGGCCACCGCGTCGAGGTGGCGCCGCGGCACCAGCGCGCGGCGGATCGCGGTGCATTTCTGCCCGGCCTTGACCGTCATCTCGCGCGCGACCTCGCGCACGAAGAGCTCGAACTCCTCGTCGTCCGGCGTCACGTCGTCGGCCAGCACCGCGCCGTTGAGCGAATCGGCCTCGGCGTTGAAGGGCACCGACTGGCGCACCAGGTTGGGATGCACCCGCAGCCGCGCGGCGGTGTCGGCCGAGCCGGTGAAGGTGACCACGTCGCGGCCGTCGAGCCGGTCGAGCAGGTCGCCGGTGGCGCCGATCACCAGCTGCAGGCTGCCCGCCGGCAGCAGGCCGCTGGCGTCGATCCGCCGCACCAGCGCCTCGGTCAGGTAGCTGGTGGCGGTCGCCGGCTTGCCGATGCACGGCAGCCCGGCCAGGAAGCTGGGCGCGAACTTCTCCAGCAGCCCCCAGACGGGGAAGTTGAAGGCGTTGATGTGCACCGCCAGGCCCCGGCGCGGCACCAGGATGTGCGTGCCGGCAAAGCCGCCGCCCTTGCCCAGCGCCATCGCCGGGCCCTCGTGCAGCACATTGCCCGAGGGCAGCTCGCCCGCGCCCAGGCTGGCGTACGCGAACAGCGTGCCGATGCCGCCCTCGATGTCGATCCAGGCGTCGCCCCGGGTGGCTCCGGTGGGCACGGAAGCGGCGTAGAGCGCCTCCTTGTGCTCGAGCAGGTATTTCGCCAGCGCCTTGAGCCGCTGCGCGCGCTGCTGGAAGTCCAGCGCCAGCAGCCCGCGCAGGCCGGCGACGCGGGCGAAGTCGACCGCCTCGGCGAAGTCGAGCGCCTCGGCGTGGGTGTGGGCGACGACGCGGCCGTCGACCGCGCTGCGCAGCGCCGCGGCCGGCTCGGCGCCGATCCAGCGCCCGGCGATGAAGCTCTGCAGGTTCATGGGGGTGCTCATGGTCGGCTCCGGCTCACGGTGCGTACTTCCAGGTGCCCTGGTCGATCCGGACCATCACGCGCGCGCGCTGATCCAGGCCCAGGTGATCGGCCGCCGACAGGCTGAAGATGCCGTGCGCGCCGGGCAGCTCGCGCACCTGCTCGATCGCGTCGCGCAGCGCGGCGCGGAATTCCGGCGTGCCGGGGCGGGCCTTCTTCAGCGCCACCGGGGCGGCCGCGCTCATCAGCAGGCCGGCATCCCAGGCGTGGCCGCCGAAGGTGGAGACGCTGCCCTTGCCGTAGGCGCCCTCGTAGGCGGCGGCATAGGCCAGCGCCGACTTGCGCACCGGATGGCTGGCGGGCAGCTGCGCGGCCACCAGCACCGGACCGGCCGGCAGGAAGGTGCCCTCGACATCCTTGCCGCCCACCCGCAGGAAGTCGGCGTTGGCCACGCCGTGGGTCTGGTAGAGCTTGCCCGCGTAGCCGCGCTCCTTCAGGGTGCGCTGCGGCAGCACCGCCGGCGTGCCCGAGCCGGCGATCAGGATCGCGTCGGGCTGCGCCGACACCAGCTTCAGCACCTGGCCGGTGACCGAGGTGTCGTTGCGCGCGTAGCGCTCGCTGGCCACCACACGCAGCTTCTTCAGCTCGGCCGCCTTGGTGAACTCCTGGAACCAGCCCTCGCCATAGGCGTCGGCAAAGCCGATGAAGCCCACCGTGCGCACGCCGGCAGCGGCCATGTGCTCGGCGATCGCCAGCGACATCTGGATGTCGTTCTGC
This sequence comes from Pseudomonadota bacterium, assembly GCA_030918015.1. Lineage (GTDB taxonomy): Bacteria > Pseudomonadota > Gammaproteobacteria > Burkholderiales > Burkholderiaceae_C > Sphaerotilus. Next base: position 2,402 of record JAUPTP010000249.1, on the reverse strand, counting down.
GGCGTCTTGAAGACCCAGCGCTTCTTGGCGTCCTGCGGCTCGACGATGCGGGCGGAGGCCGCCATCGAGATCATCGGCACCTGCGCCTCGGCCACCGCGTCGATCATCGCCAGCGAGTTGGGCGTGGTGGTCGAGCCGATGACGATGTCGACCTTGTGCTCGGTCAGGAGCTTGCGGGTGTTGGCCACCGCGGTGGTGGTGTCGGAGGCATCGTCGAGCACGATGTAGTTCACCTTCTCGCCGCCGATCGTCCGGGGCATCAGCGCGATGGTGTTCTTCTCGGGAATGCCCAGCGAGGCGGCCGGGCCGGTGGCCGAGACGGTCACGCCGACCTGGATGTCGGCCAGCGCGGCCGAGCTGGCCAGCGCGGCCGCCAGCGCCAGCAGGGTGGGCGCCGGACTCATGCGCGAGGGGGTCTTCTTCACGGTGTGTCTCCTCTGGGGGGGGGAGCGGGCACGCTCACATGCGGCAGCCCGCCAAGAAAGAGATCGGCGACGATCGGGGCCATCGCCTCGTGATCGAGCGAGCCGTCGGGCCGCAGCCAGGTGAACATCCAGTTGATCATGCCGAACAGCAGCATCGACACCGGCAGCGCCAGCCGCGCCGCGTCCAGGTCCGGGCGCAGCTCGCCCAGCGCGCGCGCGAAGCCGTCGACCACCCGGCGCTCGGCGACCCGGATGCGCTCGCGGTCGAGGTCCTCGAGAAAGCGCACATCCTCGGTCAGCACCCGGTGCGCGTTCTGCGCGCCGGCATATTCCTGCACGAAGCGGATGATCAGCCGGTGCAGGCGCGGCCGCGCCGGCAGGCCCTCGGCCTCGATCTCGGCCACCAGCTCGGCCAGCCGCGCGACATGGCCCTCCGTGATCTGCACCAGCAGCGCGTACTTGTCGCGGTAGTAGTGGTAGAGCGTCGGCTTGGACAGACCGCAGGCCTCGGCCAGCTGGTTCATCGAGGTGGCGGGATAGCCGCGCCGCGCGAACAGCTCCGCGGCATGGGCGAGGATCATCTCGCGCTGGTCGTCATAGGCGGGGGAACGGGTACGGGCCACGGGATCAGGAGGCAATCGGGGGTCGGGCAGCGGTCGGGGCGCAGGCGCGTCGCGGCGGGACTCGCTCAGCGCTCGTCGAAGGACAGCACGACCCGGGGGGTCAGCGGATGCGACTGGCAGGTCAGCACGAAGCCGGCGGCCACCTCGTGGGCCTCGAGCGAGAAGTTGCGATCCATGCGCACCTGCCCCTCGAGCACGCGGGCCCGGCAGGTGCAGCATACCCCGGACTGGCAGGAGTACGGCAGGTCCATCCCGGCGCGCGCGGCCGCCTCCAGCACGCTGGCGTCGCCGGCGCGGAAGGCGATCTCGCGGCGCCGGCCATCGCGCACGATGCTCACCGTCGCCTGCGGCGCATCGCCCGGCTGCACCGGATGCTGCTGCGCCGGCGACTGGCCACGCGCCGCATCGGGCACGCCGAAGCGCTCGACATGCAGGCGCTCAGGGGCGATGCCGGCCGCCTTCAGCCCGGCCTCGACCGTGTCGTTGAAGCCATGCGGGCCGCAGACGAAGGCCTGGTCGATCCGGTCCGCCGGCACCACGGTGCGCAGCAGCAGCGCCAGCTTGGCCTCGTCCAGCCGGCCGGCGTTGAGCGGCGTGTCCACCGGCTCGGCCGAGAAGATGGGGTGCAGCGCCAGCCGGGTCAGGAAGCGGTCCTTCAGGTCCTGCAGCGCCTCGCGGAACATCGTCGAGCGCAGCGAGCGGTTGGCATAGACCAGCGTGAAGCGGCTGGCCGGCTCGGTCTCCAGCACCGTCTTCAGGATGGACAGGATCGGCGTGATGCCGCTGCCGGCCGCGAAGCCGACGACATGGCGCGCCGCGCCCTCGGCGGCCGGCGCCGGCAGCGTGAAATGGCCCTGCGGCGGAAAGACCTGCAGCGTGTCGCCGGCCTTCAGCCGCGTGCCGATCCAGTTCGAGAGGCGCCCGCCGGGCACCCGGCGCACGCCCACCCGCAGCACGCCGTCCTGCGGCGCGGCGCAGATCGAGTAGGAGCGGCGCAGGTCCTCGCCGTCCACCTCGGCGCGCAGCGTCAGGTACTGGCCGGCCTCGAAGCGGAAGGTCTCGGCCAGCGTCTCGGGCAGCTCGAAGCTCAGCAGCACCGCCTCGTCGGTGTCGGGGCGGACCTCGCGGACGGTGAGTTCGTGGAAATGCAGGCTCATGATTTCAGATCGGCTTGAAGTGCTCGAAGGGCTCGCGGCAGGCCAGGCAGCGCCACAGCGACTTGCAGGCGGTCGAGCCGAAGGCCGACAGCCTCTCGGTGCGCGGGCTGTCGCAGCGCGGGCAGGACGGATCGGCCGACGCCGCCGGCGCGGACGCGCGGCGATGCAGCCGCACCGGCACGCCCTCGCCGGCCGCC
>JAUPTP010000248.1 GCA_030918015.1 Pseudomonadota bacterium | reverse complement strand
CTGGCCGATCTCGGCGCCGATGTCGTCAAGGTCGAGCGTCCCGGCGCCGGCGACGACACCCGCGCCTGGGGCCCGCCGTGGCTGAAGGACGTGCAGGGCTGCGACACCCCGGACGCCGCCTATTTCTGCTGCGCCAACCGCAACAAGCGCTCGATCGCGATCGACATCGCCACCCCCGAGGGCCAGGCGCTGGTGCGCCGGCTGGCGCAGCGAGCCGACGTGCTGGTCGAGAACTTCAAGGTCGGCGGCCTGAAGGCCTACGGCCTGGACTTCGACAGCCTGCACGCGCTCAACCCGCGGCTGGTCTACTGCTCGATCACCGGCTTCGGCCAGACCGGGCCCTATGCGCCGCGGGCCGGCTACGACTTCCTGATCCAGGGCATGGGCGGTCTGATGAGCGTGACCGGCCGCGGCGACGCGGAAGAGGGCGCCGGGCCGCAGAAGGTGGGCGTGGCGCTGACCGACGTGATGACCGGGCTGCATGCGGCGGTCGGCATCCTGGCCGCGCTGCGCCACCGCGACCGCACCGGCGAGGGCCAGCACCTCGACCTGGCGCTGCTCGACGTGCAGGTGGCCGCGCTGGCCAACCAGACCGCGAACTGGCTGATCGGCGGCACGGTCCCGAAGCGCATGGGCAATGCGCACCCCAACATCGTGCCCTACCAGGACTTCCCGACCGCGGACGGCGACATGATCCTGGCGATCGGCAACGACGGCCAGTTCGCGCGCTTCTGCGACGTCGCCGGCCACGCCGAGTGGGCGAGCGATGCGCGCTTCGCCACCAACGCGGCGCGGGTGGCGCACCGCGCGGTGCTGATCCCGCTGCTGCGCCAGGCGACCGTGATGCGCACGACGCGCGAATGGATCGCGGCGCTGGAGTCGAAGGCGGTGCCCTGCGGGCCGGTCAACCGGCTCGACGAGGTGTTCGCCGATCCGCAGGTCGTCGCGCGCGGGCTGCGGGTCGACCTGCCGCACCGGGTGGCGGGCAGCGTGCCGGGCGTGGCCAGCCCGATCCGGCTGTCGGCCACGCCGCCGGTCTACCGCCGCGCGCCGCCGGTGCTCGGACAGGATGGCGCGGCGGTGCTCGCCGACTGGCTCGGCGAGTCGCCGGGCTGATCAGGGCCGGGCCGAGATGCGCGAGAGGCGGCGCGCGTTGGCGCCAGCGCGCCGGCTGACCGGCTTCAGTCCGGCGCTGGCGACCTTCATCGGGGCCTGATGGATGACCTGCATCGCCCGGTCGGCGGAGGCGGGCGACCAAGGGGCGACCCACCAGCGCAGGCTGTTGGCCATCAGGTCCTGCGAGATGCCCATGCTGGCTCCTGTCATGGCCAGCCAGGACTGCTGGCAGGCCACGACCTTCTCCCAGCCCATGGACATGAACTCCTGGCGGTCGCGCGCTGACGGGTTGGGGCCCGCCAGCGCCAGGCGCGTCAGGCGGTGGCTCATCACGAAGGGCACGGAGACGGCCAGCTCGGTCATCTGCGTGAACAGATCGCCGGCAGCAGCCGTGTTCAGCGGGGGCACGGGGACACAGGGCATCGACGGATCCTTCGGTGGAAGTGGCCAAAAAAGCAAGAGGCGCGCCAGATCGTGGCGCGCCTCGACGATACCTGGGCTTCTCCGCCCCGGACAGCCCTTACTTGAACAGATCCTTCATCCGATCGGTCCAGCTCTTCGCGTTGGGCGAGTGCTTGTCGCCGCCCTTCTTGAGCGATTCGTCCAGTTCCTTGAGCAGCTTGCGCTGGTGCTCGGTGAGCTTGACCGGGATCTCGACCTGGATGTGGCAGTACAGATCGCCGGGGTAGCTCGAGCGGATGCCCTTGATGCCCTTGCCGCGCAGCCGGAAGGTCTTGCCGTGCTGGGTGCCCTCGGGCAGCTCGATCTCGGCCTCGCCGCCGAGCGTCGGCACCGAGACGGTGCCGCCGAGCGAGGCGGTGATGACGCTGACCGGCACGGTGCAGTGCAGATCGTCGCCGTCGCGCTCGAAGATGTCGTGCTGCTTGATGCGGATCTCGACATAGAGATCGCCCGCCGGGCCGCCATGGGTGCCGGGCTCGCCGTGGCCGCGCAGCGCGATGCGCTGGCCCTCGTTGATGCCCGCCGGGATCTTGACCTCCAGCGTCTTGTGCTTCTGGATCCGGCCCTTGCCGCCGCAGCTCGTGCAGGGCTCGGGGATGATCTTGCCGGTGCCGTGGCAGTGCGGGCAGGTCTGCTGGATGCTGAAGAAGCCCTGGCGCAGATGGACCGTGCCCGAGCCGTGGCAGGTGGAGCAGGTCTTGGCGCTGGTGCCGGGCTTGGCGCCGGAGCCGTGGCAGGTGTCGCACTCTTCCCAGGCCGGGATGCGGATCTGCGATTCCTTGCCGAGCGCGGCCTCCTCCAGCGTGATCTCCATCGCGTAGGAGAGGTCGGCGCCGCGGTAGACCTGCTGGCCGCCGCCGCCACGTCGGCCGCCGCCCTGGCCGAAGATGTCGCCGAAGATGTCGCCGAAGGCCTCGGCGAAGCCGCCGTTGCCGAAGCCCTCCGGGCCGCCCGGACGGAAGCCGCCGGCGTTCGGATCGACGCCGGCATGGCCGAACTGGTCGTAGGCCTGGCGCTTCTGCGGGTCGGAGAGCATCTCGTAGGCCTCCTTGACCTCCTTGAACTTCTCCTCGGCCACCTTCGCGCCTTCACCCTGATTGCGGTCAGGGTGGTATTTCATCGCCAGCTTGCGATAGGCCTTCTTGATGTCGTCGTCGCTCGCGCCCTTGGCGAGGCCAAGGACTTCGTAGTAGTCACGCTTTGCCATGGAATGAGTTTCCGCCAGCGGTGAAACAGGAACGCCGCGCCGAGCGGCGCCAGCCCGCGAGGGCCGGCGACTCGAGCGCGGCGACAGGCACGAGGGCGGGGTGGCGCGGGCTCACGCCGCGCAGCCCGCCACGCCCGGGGCCATCACTTCTTGACTTCCTTGAACTCGGCGTCGACGACGTCGGCATCCTTCGGATCGGTCTTCGGGGCCTCGCCGGCGCCCGGCGCGGCGCCACCGGCCGCACCTGCCGCACCCGCCGCGGCCTGCTGGGCCTGCATGTCGGCGTACATCTTCTCGCCGAGCTTCTGGCTGACGGTCATCAGCGCGTTGGTCTTGGCCTCGATGGCGTCCTTGTCGTCGCCCTTGAGCGCTTCCTCGACGTCCTTGATCGCGGCCTCGATCGCGTCCTTCTCGGCCGCCTCGATCTTGTCGCCGTACTCGGTCAGCGACTTGCGCACCGAGTGCACCATCGCGTCACCCTGGTTGCGGGCCTGGATGATCTCGAGCTTCTTCTTGTCCTCGGCGGCGTTGACCTCGGCGTCGCGCACCATCTTCTGGATCTCGTCCTCGCTCAGGCCCGAGTTCGCCTTGATGGTGATCTTGTTCTCCTTGCCGGTGCCCTTGTCCTTGGCGCCGACGTGCAGGATGCCGTTGGCATCGATGTCGAAGGAGACCTCGATCTGCGGGATGCCGCGCGGCGCCGGCGGGATGCCTTCGAGGTTGAACTCGCCCAGCAGCTTGTTGGCGCCGGCCATCTCGCGCTCGCCCTGGAAGACCTTGATCGTCACTGCCGGCTGGTTGTCGTCGGCGGTCGAGAAGGTCTGCGCGAACTTGGTCGGGATGGTCGTGTTCTTCTTGATCATCTTCGTCATCACGCCGCCCAGGGTCTCGATGCCCAGGCTCAGCGGGGTGACGTCGAGCAGCAGCACGTCCTTGCGCTCGCCGCCCAGGACCTGGCCCTGGATCGCGGCGCCGACGGCCACCGCCTCATCGGGGTTGACGTCCTTGCGCGGCTCCTTGCCGAAGAACTCCTTGACCTTCTCCTGCACCTTGGGCATGCGGCTCATGCCGCCGACCAGGATGACGTCGTCGATCGAGCCGACCGAGACGCCCGCGTCCTTGATCGCGGTGCGGCACGGCGCGATGGTGCGCTCGATCAGCTCCTCGACCAGCGACTCCAGCTTGGCGCGGGTCAGCTTGACGTTGAGGTGCTTCGGGCCGGTGGCGTCGGCCGTGATGTAGGGCAGGTTGATGTCGGTGGCCGCCGAGCTGGAGAGCTCGATCTTGGCCTTCTCGGCGGCTTCCTTCAGGCGCTGCAGGGCCAGCACGTCCTTGGTCAGGTCGACGCCCTGCTCCTTGCGGAACTCGCCGATGATGTAGTCGATGATGCGCTGGTCGAAGTCCTCGCCGCCCAGGAAGGTGTCGCCGTTGGTGGAGAGCACCTCGAACTGCATCTCGCCGTCGACGTCGGCGATCTCGATGATCGAGACGTCGAAGGTGCCGCCGCCCAGGTCATAGACGGCGATCTTGCGGTCGCCCTTGCCGCCCTTGTCCAGGCCGAAGGCCAGCGCCGCAGCGGTCGGCTCGTTGATGATGCGCTTGACGTCCAGACCGGCGATGCGGCCGGCGTCCTTGGTGGCCTGGCGCTGGGCGTCGTTGAAGTAGGCCGGCACCGTGATCACGGCCTCGGTCACTTCCTCGCCGAGGTAGTCCTCGGCCGTCTTCTTCATCTTGCGCAGCACCTCGGCCGAGACCTGCGGGGGTGCGAGCTTGTTGCCGCGCACCGCCACCCACGCGACGCCGTTGTCGGCGGCCGTGATGGTGTAGGGCATCAGGTCGATGTCCTTCTGCACTTCCTTCTCGGTGAACTTGCGACCGATCAGGCGCTTGACCGCGTACAGCGTGTTCTTCGGGTTGGTGACCGCCTGGCGCTTGGCCGAGGCGCCCACGAGGATCTCGCCGTCTTCCTGGTAGGCGATGATGGAGGGCGTCGTGCGCGCGCCTTCCGAGTTCTCGATCACCTTCGTGGTGTTGCCTTCCATG
>JAUPTP010000247.1 GCA_030918015.1 Pseudomonadota bacterium | reverse complement strand
ATGCGCGCATCCTGGCGTCATCCTTCACGCCCGGCGCGGGCGCGTGCTCCCCGGGACGGGGGTGAACTGATCCCGATCACGAAAAAATCGAGGGGCCTTCGCTAGCCTGCGGGCGGCCGGAGCCGAGGTGCCGGTCCGCCGTCCATCGCTGCCACCGTTCAGGAGAGTTCCCGTGTCCTTCGCCCCGTCCATCGAGGATCTGCGCCAGCTGGCGCAGGCGCGCCTGCCGCGCATGTTCTACGACTACATCGACTCGGGCTCGTGGACCGAGCGCACCTATCAGGCCAACAGCCAGCGGCTGCGCGAGATCGGCCTGCGCCAGCGGGTGGCGGTGAATCTCGAGGGCCGCCAGATCCGCTCGACGATGCTGGGACAGGAGGTGGCGATGCCGGTCGCGCTGGGGCCGGCCGGTCTGGCGGGCATCTTCCACCCGGATGGCGAGATCCATGCCGCCTGCGCCGCCGAGCAGTTCGGCGTGCCCTTCGCGTTGTCGACGATGAGCATCTGCTCGATCGAGGATGTGGCCGCCGCCACGACGAAGCCCTTCTGGTTCCAGCTCTACCTGCTGCGCGACCGCGGCTTCTCGGCCAGCCTGATCGAGCGCGCGCGCGCGGCGCGCTGCTCGGCGCTGATCCTGACCCTGGACACGCCCTTGCTGGGGCGGCGCTACAAGGACGTGCGCAACGGCCTGTCGACCTCGCTGCAGCTCTGGCGCCCGCGGGTCATGATGGACCTGATGAGCCACCCCTTCTGGTGCCTGAACATGCTGCGCACGTCCCGGCGCGGCTTCGGCAACATCATCGGCCATGCCCCCGGCGTGAAGGACCTCTCCACCCTGGCCGACTGGAAGAACCTCGAGGTCGATCCGGGCCTGTCCTGGGAGGACATCGAGTGGGTGATGGCGCAGTGGGGCGGGCCGCTGGTGCTCAAGGGCCTGATGGACCCGCGTGACATCGCGCAGGCGGCCCGGATGGGCGTGTCGGCCGTGGTGATCTCCAACCACGGCGGGCGGCAGCTCGATGCCTCGCCGGCGACGGTCGATGTGCTGCCGCGGGCGGTCGAGGCGGCGCGCTCCGGCAGTCCGGCCGGCCACGACGGCCCCGAGGTCTGGGTCGACAGCGGCATCCGCTCCGGCCAGGATGTGCTGAAGATGCTGGCGCTGGGCGCCCAGGCGGCGCTGATCGGCCGGCCCTGGCTCTATGGCCTGGCGGCGCAGGGGCGCGCCGGCGTCGAGCGCTGCCTGCAGATCTTCGCCGAGGACCTGGAACTGACGATGGCGCTGTGCGGCGGCACCGCGATCCGGGACATCGGCCCGCACATGCTGGTGCCTGACGAGCATCCGGGCTGAGCTCAGCCGCGCAGTTCGTCGAGCTGCAGCGGGCGTGGCAGCGGCGCCGCCGGGGTGGGCAGGGCCGGGGGCGCAGCGGGGAGGGCTCCGAGCGCCGGCATGCCGGCATAGAAGCTGGCATTGAGCTGCGTGTGCTCGAGCAGGTGGCGCCGGAAACTGCGGTACAGCGCCCGGTCGACCTGGCCGGGCTCGGACCAGAAGCCCGCCAGCGGCCCGGCATGCACCAGCCCCGGAATGCCGTAGACCGCCTCGCCCAGGGGCAGCACCGGCGCGCCGTGGTGCAGCGCCTGCAGGCCGACGGTGCTGTTGACGGTGACCACGCCGCGCGCGTGCGCGAGCAGCGTCGGCAGGTGCTGGTCGTGCAGGCAGTGCACGCGTCCCTGCAGGCCGAGCTGGCGCGTGAGCCGCGCGATGAGCGGGCGATGATCGGCATAGGCCCGGTCCATCGGATGGTGCTTGATCGCCAGATGCAGGTCCGGCGGGGCGGTCGTGGCGAAGGAGGCCATCACCTCCTCGATGAATTCCTCCATGCCGGAGAAGCGCGAGTGGTGGCGGATCTGGCTGTCGTCATGCACCTGCAGCGGCACCAGGAACCAGTGCCGCGACAGCGGTGCGCTGCACAGGCGCGGCATCAGCCCGCGCTCGCGCCAGGCATCCCGGGGCTTGCGCAGCGCACCGGTGAGCCAGCGCCACCCTTCGCGGACCGGGTCGAGCGAACGGTGGTGCACCCGGTGCGGATATTGCCCGTGGTGCAGCAGCGCGGCGAGGTAGTAGCGCATGGCCAGCGCTGCGGTGCGGCTCAGGCGCTGCCCGGTGGGCTGGGGCGGCGGCAGGGGGGGGCGCTCGCTCTCGGGCTGGACTTGCGTGTAGAAGCTCGCCGCACGCGGCAGCCGCGACAGCGCGTTGACGCCGCGGCGCTCGACCGTCACATGGTCGGGCCGGAGATAGCCTTCCTCGAAGACGAAGACCTCGATGCGCAGCTCGCGGGCGATCTGGCGCGCGATGCAGTGCACCGGGCGCATCTGGCCGAACAGCACGATCGCGTCGATCTGGCGCTGACGCACCAGCGTGCGCAGCCAGCCGTCGAGCGACTCGAGGCGCCCGTCGAAGCGCAAGGCGCCGGGCTGGCGCCAGAACGACTGGTCGCCGCCATTGAAATGCACCTTGGTGACCGTCTGCCCCTGGGCCTGCAGCAGCTGGGCGAGCCGGTCGAAGAACCAGCCGATCGGGCCCTGCAGCATCAGCGTGCGGCGGTGCTGCACCAGGGCCCGGAAGGCGGTGGGCCAGACCGGACCGGTGCCATCGAGCGGACGGAATTCTGACGGTGGGGAGGAGGCGGCGGAGGGCATCGACAGGGCGTGGCGGGTGCGGGAACGTCTGCCTGCATTGCAGCGCAGGGCCGGTCGCGCCAAAGTCGCAATAAGGGTCAGGCCGGTGGGTCAATCCCCGGCGCCCTCGAGGGCGTCAGCGCCCGCGCCACCAGGCCAGCGCGCCCAGCAGCCGCCGCCGCAGTCGCCGCAGCCTGCTGCTCAGGGCCGCCCCCGGGGTGGCCGGCTGGTCGCGCCACGCGATCAGCTCGCGCAGCGCCTGCTCCGGCGTGGTGAAGGCGCCCGAGCGGCGGCTGACATAGGTCGGATAGAGGATCAGCGCCGCGGCGACCAGCTCGTCGAGCTGCAGCCGACGCTGGCGCCGACGCAGCGCGGGCGACTCGGGCGGCGCGCGGTCGTCGCTCAGGCCCCAGCCGGCGTAGAAGGGCAGGCCCCAGGTGACGACCTCGCGCCCGCGCAGCAGCGCCTCGAAGCCGGCCAGCGAGGTCATCACATGCACCGCATCGACCTGGTCGAGCAGCCGGTGCATGGGCGCGGTGGTCACCACCTCGTCGCAGTCGCGGCCCGGCACGACCCGGTCGCGCTCGCCGCGGCGCAGGCCGGCGAGCACATCCGGATGCGGCTTGTAGACCAGCCAGGCCCCGGGCTCGGCACGGCGGGCCGCGGCCAGCAGCGCGGCGTTGTCGCGCACCTGCGCGCAGCCCCAGCGGATCGAGGCGTCGGTTTCGACCTGGCCGGGAACCAGCACCACCCGGCGCGCGCCCTCGGGCCGGCGCCAGTCGCCCTGGCCGACGTTGTATTTCGTCAGTCCCGCCTGGATCAGCGCCTGGCGCAGGCGGGCGGCGCGCTGGCGCAGCGGCTCGTCGAAGGCGTGGTGCTGCAGCAGCTGCTCGAGCCGGCTCGGGCGGCTGGCGTCGAAGTGCAGCCCGAGGTCATCGACGATCCACGACAGCGGCCGCACCAGCTCGGCGCCCAGGCCGACCGAGCGCACGAAGCCGTCCTCCAGCCGCAGCACCGGCGTGCCCGGCTGCAGGCCTGGCAGATCGCGCCGGCCCCAGACCGCCACCGCCCGCGCCGGGTCGAGCTGCTGCGGCCGGCGCACCGGCTCGACCTGGCTGCCCTGCAGGAAGGCCTGCACGATCGGCCGCTTCCAGCGCGAGAAGCCCAGCGCCTGCACCTGCGCCGGCCAGCGTGCGCGCAGCTGGCGCTGCAGCGCCAGGTGCTCGATCAGCCGCTCGGGCTCGCAGCGCTGGCCGGTCTCGGGGTCGAGATGGCGCGGATGCTCGATCAGCGCGGCATGGACCAGATCGGCCAGCGTGCGCGGCTGGCCGCGCCGGCGCGCCGGCGCCGGCAGGTGGTCCTCGGTCAGGCCCCAGCCGGCGTAGAAGGGCAGGCCGAAGCAGCGCACCGGGCGGCCCTGCAGCAGCGCCTCGAAGCCCATCTGCGAGCTGACGACATAGACCGCGCGGCAGACCTCGAGCAGCGCCGGCGGATGCACGTCGCCGGCGATCAGCGTGACCCGCGCCGAGGTGGCCGCGCTCAGCGCCTCGAAATGGCCGCGACGCCGCCCGGCGATCACGTCCGGATGCACCTTCAGCCAGATCGGCGCGCGTGGATGCTCGTCGAGCGCGGCCTCGAGCAGGCGCGGGAAGCTGGTCGCGTCGGCGCCGCTGCCGGCGATCGAGGCGTCGCCGGCGGTCTGGTCGATCACCAGCACCGGCGCCTGAGCGGCCTCGTGGCGCAGCGCGCCGGGCAGGCCGTCGCGCACATGGTTGTATTTCGAGACCCGCGCCGCGACCCACTGCCGCTGCAGCGCCAGCGCACGCGTGATCGCCGCGCCGTCGCGCGGCTGCAGGATCTGCTGCTCCAGCCGCGAGGGCCGGTGCGGGTCGTAGTGGATGCCGCCGAGATCGTCGACCACGATGGACAGCGGCGGGCAGCGGCTGCCCAGCTCGACCGAGCGCAGGAAACCGTCCTCGACGCGGATCAGCGGCAGGCCGTGGCGCGCGGCGAAGGTCTCGGCGACCTCGGCGCTGGGGCGGTGGCCCCAGGCCATGACCGCGGCGACGTCGGCGGGCGCGCGCCGGTCGACCAGGCGCCATTCCGGCAGCATCGCCGCCAGCGTCGGCACGCGGCGCAGGCCGGCGGTCAGGCGCGCCAGGC
>JAUPTP010000246.1 GCA_030918015.1 Pseudomonadota bacterium | reverse complement strand
CGGCGCCGGTGCGCGGGGGCGCGGGGGCGTGCGGCTGGCATCGGTGCGGGGGGCCGGCGCCTGTGCCGGCCGGGCGGCGCTGCGCTCGCTCATGTCGATGTGGAAGCGCTGCACCGCCGCATCCAGGCGCTGGGCCTCCTCGCGCAGGCCGTCGGCGGCTGCGGCGCTTTCCTCGACCAGCGCCGCGTTGCGCTGCGTCATCTCGTCGAGGTGGCCGATCGCCTGGTTGACATGCTGGATGCCGGTGTTCTGCTCGGCCGCCGAGGCGGTGATCTGGCCGATCATCTCGGAGACGCGCTGCACCGAGCCGACCAGCTCCGTCATGGCCTGGCCGGCCTCGTCGACGAGGCGCGCGCCCTGGTCGACCGTGCCGGTCGAGGCCTGGATCAGCGCCTTGATCTCGCGCGCGGCGGCCGCCGAGCGCTGGGCGAGGTTGCGCACCTCGCTGGCCACCACTGCGAAGCCGCGGCCCTGTTCGCCCGCCCGCGCCGCCTCCACCGCGGCATTGAGCGCCAGGATGTTGGTCTGGAAGGCGATGCCGTCGATCACGCCGATGATGTCGCCGATGCGCCGGCTCGACGAGGAGATCTCCTGCATGTTGCTGACCACCTGGCTCACGACCTGGCCGCCGCGCTCGGCGGCGGTGGCGGCCGAGCGGGCCAGGCGGTTGGCCTCCTCGGCGGCCTCGACGCTCTGGTGCACGGTCTGCGTCAGCTCGCCCATCGAGCCGGCGGTGTCCTGCAGGTTGCTGGCGGTCTGCTCGGTGCGCTGGGACAGATCGAGGTTGCCGGCGGCGATCTCGGTGCTGGCATTCTTCAGCGTGCCGGCGCTGGTGCGCACCTCGCCGACGAGCTGGCGCAGCGAGACGGTCATGCGCTCGAGGCCGCGCATCAGGTCGCCGAGCTCGTCGCTGCGGCTGGTGTCGATGCGCGCCGTCAGGTCGCCGCCGGCGATGCGGTCGGCGGTGTCGATCGCCTGGCGGATCGGCTGCAGGATCGAGCGCGACATCCGCCAGGTCGACACCAGCAGCAGCACGACCAGGCCGAGCATCGTGGCCGTCACGGTCTGGACGGTGCTCATGCGCACCTGCGCCACGTCGGCCGAGAACGCGTCGACCTGGGCCTGCTGCGTCTTCACGAAGGCGCGCTGGGCCTGCAGATACGCGTCGAGGCGGCTGCGCAGCGCGCGCAGCCGGGCCTCGTCGATCGCCTCGCCGCCGGCCTGGGCGCTGGAGAGCTGCTTGCGCAGGTCGACATAGGCCTGGCGGGTCTCGGCCACCCGGGCCAGGGCGGCCTTCTCGTCATCGAGGCGGACCGCCTCCTCGATGCCTTTCTGGATCTCGGTGATGCGCGCCGAGGTGGCCTCCATCTCGGGCTTGACCTTGGCGCCCAGCCCCGTGTCCGTGCTGGCGAGCACCGTCATGGCGCGCGCCGCATTCGCCTCGGTCAGCGTGGCCCATTGCGCCGCCTGGTCGAGCCGCTCGTGCAGGCCGTGCTCGATGCGCGTGCCCTGGGCGATGTGCTCGCGGGTCCGCACCGCTGCGGTCACCGCCACGACGCAGATCACCAGGGCGGCCATGAGGGTGGGCAGCCACAGGCGCCTGCCGAGAGAGGTCTTGTTCATCGATCGCTTCAGCGTGAAGGCCCCGGAGGGGCGAGATGTGGCCGTGTGCCCCTGTCCTGCAAGGGGGCTTGGATGGAGTCGGCGGCATCCGCCTCCGACTGAAGGGGGGACAGGGGTACAACAGCCGGGTCGGCGTGGCGCAATTCCGGGCTTTCCGGGGCGTGAGCGCGCCCAGCATCGCTTGTCTGAGCGAGATCCGAAGAAGGAGTCGATGCCATGATGACCTGGCTGATCACGCTGGACCGCTTCGTCCCGGTGCGCTTCCTGACCCTGTCCACCTGCGTGCTGATGGCGGCAGGGGGGGCGCTGGCCTGGCATCTGGACGCGGGCGTTCTCGGACCCTGGCTGGCCGTGCTGGGCGTGGCGGGCACCTGGGTGGGCGTGCGCGACCTGCGCCAGACCCGCCACTCGGTGCTGCGCAACTACCCCGTCATCGGACATCTGCGCTTCTGGCTCGAATTCATCCGGCCCGAGATCCGGCAGTACTTCATCGAGAGCGACCATGAGGCCTCGCCCTTCTCGCGCCAGCAGCGCTCGCTGGTCTACCAGCGGGCCAAGGGCGAGTCGGACAAGCGGCCCTTCGGCACCCAGGTCGACGTGCATGCCGAGGGCCACGAGTGGATCAACCACTCGCTGGTGCCGACGACGCTGGATTCGCACGACTTCCGGGTGCTGATCGGCGGCCCGAACTGCCTGCAGCCCTACAGCGCCAGCGTCTTCAACATCTCGGCGATGAGCTTCGGCGCGCTCAGCGCCCACGCCATCCTCGCGCTCAACGGCGGCGCGAAGAAGGGCGGCTTCATGCACGACACCGGCGAGGGCTCGATCAGCGCCTACCACCGCACCCCCGGCGGCGACCTGGTCTGGGAGATCGGCTCGGGCTACTTCGGCTGCCGCGACGCGCAGGGCCGCTTCAGCGAGGAGAAGTTCGTCGCCAACGCCACCTCGGCGCAGGTCAAGCTCATCGAGATCAAGCTCTCGCAGGGCGCCAAGCCGGGCCACGGCGGCGTGCTGCCCGGCCCGAAGGTCACGCCGGAGATCGCCGAGACCCGCGGCGTGGCGGTGGGCGAGGACTGCGTGTCGCCGGCGGCGCACACCGAGTTCGGCACGCCGGTCGAGCTGCTGCTCTTCCTGTCGCGGCTGCGCCGGCTCTCGGGCGGCAAGCCGGTCGGCTTCAAGCTCTGCATCGGCCATCCCTGGGAATGGTTCGCGATCTGCAAGGCGATGCTGGAGACGGGCCTGACGCCGGACTTCATCGTCGTCGACGGCGCCGAGGGCGGCACCGGCGCGGCGCCGCTGGAGTTCTCCGACCATGTGGGCGCGCCGCTGCAGGAGGGGCTGCTGCTGGTGCACAACACGCTGGTCGGCCTGAACCTGCGCGATCGCATCCGGCTGGGCGCCTCGGGCAAGATCGTCAGCGCCTTCGACATCGCGCGGGCGATGGCGCTGGGCGCGGACTGGTGCAACTCGGCGCGCGGCTTCATGTTCGCGCTGGGCTGCATCCAGGCCCAGCACTGCCACACCGGCGCCTGCCCGACCGGCGTGGCCACCCAGGACGCGCAGCGCCAGCAGGCGCTGGTGGTGCCCGACAAGATCGAGCGGGTGGCGCGCTACCACCGCAACACGCTGCATGCGCTGCAGGAGCTGGTGCAGGCCGCCGGCCTGCGCCATCCGGGCGAGATCACGGCCGCGCACATCGTGCGCCGCGTCGCCAACGACCAGGTGCGGCTGCTGCGCAACCAGCTCTGCTTCCTCGAGCCGGGCGAGCTGCTGGCGGCCGCCCGCGGCGAGGCCGACTGGCCGCACAACGTCTACCGGGTCTACTGGCCGGTGGCTCGGGCCGACAGCTTCCAGCCGGCCGATGGCGTCGATCCCCAGCCCCACCGGCCGGTCGGCACGCTGCCACGGCGCATCGTGCCGCTGCAGCCTGTCTCTGTGCCCGCCCCGACGCGCTGAACCCCGGATGGCCCCCGTGTGTCAAGGCGCGCCTCGCCATGCGGTTTTTCCCGAGGCGCTCAGGGTCTTTTCGGGTCCAATCGCGGGATGACGCCCCCTTCCGTCCCTTTCGCGTCCGGCGCGTTCCTGCCGGACACCGACGCTCGCCTGACCGAGCTGGAGATCAAGGCCAGCTATGCCGACGACCTGCTCGACCACCTCAACGGGGTGGTGGCACGCCAGCAGCAGCAGATCGACCTGCTGGTGCGCGAGGTGGCGCGGCTGAACCGCCAGCTGGGCGAGAATGCCGCCGCCTCGGGCGGTGCGGGTGCGCGTGACCCGCGCGACGAGATCCCGCCGCACTGGTGAGGGTGAGCCGCGGCCGCCGCGCCTCACGCCCCGCGCTTCATTCGATGCCGACGATCTTGTGCATCTGCACGCCCAGGCGCCACTGCGGGTGGGCCATGCAGTAGTCGGTGGCGGCGCGGGTGTGGGCCAGCCGGTCCGGGCCGTCCATCGGCTGCAGGAAGAAATGGTCGAAGGCCAGGCCGGCGAAGTGCTCGGGCCGAGCCAGCGGCTGCGGGTAGACGAGCTTGAGCTCGTCGCCGGCGGTCAGCAGCAGCGGCGCGTCGGCCTTGGGGCTGACGCAGATCCAGTCCAGGCCCGCGGGCGCGGGCTGCGTGCCGTTGGTCTCGACCGCGACCTCGAAGCCGCGGGCGTGAAAGGCCTCGACCAGCGCGTCGTCGAGCTGCAGCAGCGGCTCGCCGCCGGTGCACACCACATAGGGCCGCCCGGCCGCACCCGCGACGCCACCCGGCCAGCGCGCCGCCACCGCGTCGGCCAGCGCATCGGCGCTGGCGAACTTGCCGCCATTCTGGCCGTCGGTGCCGACGAAGTCGGTGTCGCAGAAGGTGCAGACCGCCGTGGCGCGGTCGCTCTCGCGCCCGCTCCAGAGGTTGCAGCCGGCGAAGCGGCAGAACACCGCCGCGCGGCCGGCCTGCGCGCCCTCGCCCTGCAGCGTGTAGAAGATCTCCTTGACGGCGTAGCTCATCAGACGGGCACCAGTTCGTCGGCGCGCGCGCTGGCCAGCACGATGGCGCCATTGCCGCGGGTCTCGTAGACATCGATGCGGTCGAGCTGCGGCAGCACCGCGCGCCCCTCGGCCAGCACCCAGCGCGCCAGCGAGAGCGCGTCGCCGTCGTCGATCGCGTCGTTCTCGAACAGCGGGCGGTGGTCGATGGCCTTGAAGACCGGATCGAACAGCGTCTTGACGTCGCCGAAGTCGACC
>JAUPTP010000245.1 GCA_030918015.1 Pseudomonadota bacterium | reverse complement strand
CTGGGGTGGCAGTCGGGTGGTCTTGCATCGTGTCTTGGGGGGGGGGGCGAGGTCGGGCGGGATTGTTACCACTCAACCGGGGACTTGGCTAATGCAATCGCCCTGGTCACCCCGCGTGCCACATTCTGGTGATATTTCTCGACGATATTCACCCGCTCATGGTCAGGAGCGGGCTGGCGCCGGGAACATGCAAGAAATCCGCGTTAAAAAGACACGGGCTGGATTGCCGTGGAAATGGCCCTCTGACAATCTGAAGCGGTGCAGTTTTTTGGGTTATCGAGACGGTGTCTTTTTGTCAGGCGTGTAAATGTGCACGACATAATCGCAAATGCTTGTGCCGCTCGGGATGCGGTGGGCAATATTCCACACATCTGAAACAGGTCTGAAAAGACGCCCGGTGGCGATGGGCGACGCAACGAAAGCGTCGGTACCCGTGCCTGGAGGGGGGACGGACGTGAACGATTGCGCGTCGCGCCTGTGGTCTGTACGCATCGTCACCGATGTCGGGTGCCGCCTGTGCATAGCATGCGGCGCCCACAAGAGGATCTGGAATTGAAGCGCTACAAGATTTTTCGCCACCCCGATGGGGCGCTGGACTGTGTCTCTCCAGGCTGGTCCTGGCCGGCGTTCGGTCAGGGCGCGCTCTGGGTGTGGCGGTGTGGCCTGTGGCACATCGGTCTGGTGGGCTTGGCGGTGCTGACCCTGGTCGGCCTGCGGGTGCCGCGCAGCCTGACCGGGGCGGCCGTCTTTGCGTCCGTGCTGCTGCTCGGACACGGCCTGTGCGGGCTGTTGGGTGCCGCCTGGCGCACGCGCCACCTGGTGCGGCGCGGCTATCAGCATGCCGACACGGTGACCGCATCCGATCCTGCGCGCGCGATGGCGCTGGCCGCGCGCTACCACGGCGGGCCGCAGGCGCCGGGCGAGCGCGCGCTCAGCCCGCGCTGATCAGGCCACCACCACCTCGCCGCGCAGCGAGTGCGGCAGCGCCGAGGTGATGGTCACGTCGATCATCTGGCCGACCAGACGCGCCGCGTTCGGGCCGCCGGGGAAGTTGACGATGCGGTTGCACTCGGTGCGGCCCATCAGCTCGGTCGGATCCTTGCGGCTCGGGCCCTCGACCAGGATGCGCTGCACGGTGCCCACGCGCGAGGCGCTGATGCGGCGCACGTTCTCCTCGATGGCGGCCTGCAGCTCCTGCAGTCGCGCGAGCTTGACCTCCTGCGGCGTGTCGTCGGGCAGCGCGGCCGCCGGCGTGCCGGGGCGGGCGCTGTAGATGAAGCTGAAGCTGGCGTCGAAGCCGACGTCCTCGATCAGCTTCATCGTGCGCGCATGGTCCTCGGCCGTCTCGCCGGGGAAGCCGACGATGAAGTCGGTGGAGAGGCTGATGTCCGGGCGCACCGCGCGCAGCTTGCGGATCGTGCTCTTGTATTCGAGCGTGGTGTAGCCGCGCTTCATCGCCGACAGGATGCGGTCGGCGCCGTGCTGCACCGGCAGGTGCAGGTGGTTGACCAGCTGCGGCACGCGGGCGTAGACGTCGATCAGGCGCTGGGTGAACTCGTTGGGGTGGCTGGTGGTGTAGCGGATGCGCTCGACGCCGGGGATCTCGGCGACATACTCGATCAGCATCGCGAAGTCGGCGATCTCGCTGGTGTCGCCCATTCGGCCGCGGTAGGCGTTGACGTTCTGGCCCAGCAGCGTGATCTCCTTGACGCCCTGGTCGGCCAGGCCCGCCACCTCGGTCAGCACCTCCTCGAACGGGCGGCTGAACTCCTCGCCGCGGGTGTAGGGCACGACGCAGTAGGAGCAGTACTTGCTGCAGCCCTCCATGATCGAGACGAAGGCCGACGAGCCCTCGACCCGCGCCGGCGGCAGGTGGTCGAACTTCTCGATCTCGGGGAAGCTGATGTCGACCTGCGGGCGGCCGGCGCGCTGGCGGGCTTCCAGCATCTGCGGCAGGCGGTGCAGCGTCTGCGGGCCGAAGACGACATCGACATAGGGCGCGCGCTCGATGATCGCCGCGCCTTCCTGGCTGGCCACGCAGCCGCCGACGCCGATCAGCACGCCCTTCTTCTTCAGGTGCTTGACGCGTCCAAGGTCGCTGAAGACCTTCTCCTGGGCCTTCTCGCGCACCGAGCAGGTGTTGAAGAGGATCAGGTCGGCCTCTTCCGGGTCGTCGGTCGGGGTGTAGCCCTCGGCGGCCTTCATGACGTCGGACATCTTGTCCGAGTCGTATTCGTTCATCTGGCAGCCGAAGGTGCGGATGTAGACCTTCTTCTGCGCCGGCGCATCGGGGGTGATGGGGGTGTCCTGGCTCATGATTGCAAGAAAAATGAAACAAATGAAAGTGCGCCGGGCCCTCGACAGGCCGGCGCACGAGGCGGATCGGAGCGCGACGCTCCGGGGTCAGGTGCCGCGTCGCGTCCAGGTCTGGGCGACGGGGTCGAACTGGTGGAGCGCCGCTTCCTCGCGGGTGCGCGGCCAGAAGCGCTCGAGCTCGTCGGGGCGCAGGATCCAGACTTCGCGCAGCAGCATCGAGCCATCGAACTGCGGCTCGGTGGTGTAGTGCACCGGCAGGCGGCGGCCGATCAGGCTGGCGCTCATCACGAGCAGGTTGCTCTCGTCGCGCAGGCGCGCACCCGGCGAGAGCCGGGCCGCTTCGCCGTTGAGGCGGACCTCGGGCGGCGTGGTGATCAGCAGGGTCGCGCGCAGGGCCTCGGCCGGGAATGCCCGGCGCACGAGCGACTGCGCCCGCGCGTCGGGCATCGCCAGCAGCCCCATGAACAGGGGCATCAGGAGCAGACGGCGGCGGCCGGTCGGCGGGGCAGGGTCTTCATCACAGCGGGGCATGGTGTGGATCCAGGGGCTGCGCAATCGCAAGTCCGGATCTTAACCGGGCCCGCGCCCGACGCCGAGATGGCCAATTGAGTACCAAAAAATTGGCGATCTTGATAAAAATCGCAGTCCTGATCCCGTAATGAACTTCGTGACTGGCCATTTCGGTGAGCCTGTCGTGTTCAAATTGAAGATATACAGGGGTTGGGATGCATTTATCTTTGATTCGGTCTTCTCTGACAAACGCTAGCGATGTGTTCGCAGCGAATGAAGGGTTTTCCGATTCCGGTTCCCCCTTGTCCATGGGGTGGGGCCGCCCAGATTGGACCGATCCCTTGGCCATCCTGGCTGATGATGCCGCCATGCATTGCAGTCCAGCCATCTTCATCTTTCGATCACGAGGTTCGCAGACCATGCATTTCCTCCGCAAGACCGAGTCGACGGGGTTGCCTCAATCCGGTCACATCGATCGCGAGGGCGTGGCGTCTTCAGACGATCCGCGCGGCGCGAGCGGATGTGATGGGGAGATGAATCGATGACCATGAGCACCGTTCCGGGCATTTCCCAGGGCGCCATCGATCCGGTGTTCGCGTATCTGCGTGCCGGTCGCCTGGAATGCCCCCCTGGCGTCGATCCTGTCACGGCCTGGCGGCATCTGTCCGGTCAGGTCGCTCGCGATCCGCTCGATGTCGAGGCCCATGTGCGGCGCGTGCTGCTGGCCTGCCGGCCGCCGCTGACCGAGCGCATCTTCGGCGCACTGGTCGACCTTTTCCTCGCCTTCGGGGACCGGGCGCGCGGTCTGCGCCGTCTGCTGCTCGACCAGGCCGAGCCCTGGCTGGATCCTCAGGATGCCCACCTGCTGCGCGTCCATCTGGACGGGGGGCTGCCGCGTACGGCCCGGCTGCCGGCGCAGGACTGGTCGCTGTTCGACAACGCGGTGCTGGGCACGTCGGCGATGGTCGATCTGCAGCGCCGCGAGGTGGCCCGCGAGACGCCTTTCCAGCAGGCGATGTCGTTACTCGAATACGGTGACCTCGATGGTGCCCGTGGCATGCTTGAGGAAGCACTTCTCGACGCGCCGCAGGACGACGAGGTCCTGCGCGAGCTGCTGGCGATCTATCGCCACAGCCGTGATGACGCCGCGAAGGCCGCGATGGCCGAACGGCTTGTTGCGCGCCACGGCGCGGTGCCCGCGGGCTGGGTCTGAGGCGCCGATGGCGTTGACGAACTCCTGCCCCACGATCGACCCCCTACGACCTTGAGCCTGTAGTCAGTGGAAGCCTCCAAGCTGCAAACCCGATTGAAGGTTGCCCTTCTTTCCCTGCCGCCGCGCACGCAGGCGGTACTGGATTTCTTCTTCTCGAGCTCTGGACGCAGCAGTTTTGCGCCCAGCGGCGAAGACATCGCTGACTTGGCGATCTTCGACTTCGACACGCTCGAGTCCCGCCAGCACTGGGAGGCCTTCCGGGCCCGCAGCGGCCGGCCTGGGATCGTGCTGTCGACGCAGCCCCAGCAGGTCGAAGGGGCGGTCTGGGTGCACAAGCCGGTCACGCCGGCCTCGCTGCTGGCGGCGGCGGCCGACCTGCGCGCCGGGCGCCTGGGTGAGGCACCGACGCTGGACATCTCGGCCCTGGCCTCTGACGAGCCGGTCCCGGCAGCCCAGTGGCAGGCCGAGGTCCAGCCGGTGGCCGAAGCGGCGATGCACGAGCCGCTGCCCGAGCCGGTGGCGCTGGCTCCCGTGGTGGAGGCGCCTGCGCCTGCACCGGCTCCGATGCCCGCGCCAGCCCCCGTGCCTGTGCCGGCTCCAGCTCCGGCTCCGGTGAGGGCGGCACCTCCCATGGCCGCACCGGCTCAGGCCGCCCGGCCGGGTGGCTTCGGCGGTCTGCTGCGACGGCTGTTCGGTGGTGGGCGTGACGAGCCGGCTCCGGTGGCGGTCCCGGCGCCGATGCCGGCGCCCGTGCCGGTGGCTGCCCCTGTGCCGGCGCCGGTGCCGGCCCCGACGCCGGTTGCGGCCCCGGTGG
>JAUPTP010000244.1 GCA_030918015.1 Pseudomonadota bacterium | reverse complement strand
TCCACCGCACCGGCGAGATCGCCTTGTGCGGCCTGGGCCTCGGCCTGGGCCCGCAGCGCCGCCAGCGGCTGCCCGAGCCGCTCGGACACCCGCGCCAGGGCCTGCCAGGCGCCGGCATCGCCCGGACGCACCGTCACCCAGGTCTGCAGGTCTTCGCGCACGCGGCCCGCCTGGGCAGGATCCGAGCCGGCCAGGGCCGCGATCCGGGCCGAGAGCATCAGCCCGGCGCGGCTGCCATCGAGCAGGCTGCTGGAGAGCTGACGCGTCGCGTCGGCCGCCTGTCCGCGCTCCAGCAGCGACTCGATCTGCAGCACCTGCACGGCGCGCTGTGTGGCCACGCCGTGCGCGGCCGCCAGCGTCCGGGCGCGGGCCAGCGCCGCGTCAGCCACCTTCCAGTCCTTCATCCGCCCGGCCGCCAGGGCGGCCGCACAGGCGCTGGACAGGGCCTCGGGCGTGCTGGCGGCCGGGCCGGACCAGGCCACGCCGCCGGCCAGCCGGCCGAGCGTCTCGCCGCGGCCATCCATCAGCGCACGCGCACGACCCTGCATGGCCGCATGCAGCCAGCGCGCCTCGTCCGCAGCCGGCCCCGCGGGCGCCGGCGCCACGCCCAGCCGCGCCCGGGCCTCGGCGATGCGCTCGCCGGTGAGCGGATGCGAGCGCAGATACGGGAACTGGCCGCTGTCGTTCAGCCGGGAGGCGTTCTGCAGGCGGTCGAACATGCCCGCCATGCCCTCCGGGGCGAAGCCGGCCGAGGCCAGCACCCCGAATCCGATGCGGTCGGCCTCGCGCTCCATGTCGCGGGAAAAGTTCAGCTGGCCCTGGGCCGACACCGCCTGCCCGCCCGCGATCATCGCGTTGGCCGCATCGGCGCTGCGCGAGGCGGCCAGGATGCCGGCGATCATCGTCGCGATGCCGATCATCGACTGGCGACGGTTGGTGGCGATCGAGCGGGCGATGTGGCGCTGGGTCACATGCGAGAGCTCGTGCGCCAGCACGGCCGCCAGCTCGTCACGGGTGGTGGTGACCGCGATCAGGCCCAGATGCACCCCCACATGCCCGCCAGGCAGCGCGAAGGCGTTGACGGTGCGGTCCCGCACCAGGAAGGTCGCCCAGGCGAACTGCTCGCGCTGCTCGTCGGGCAGGTCGCCGCGGGCACGGGCTGCGGCGAGCAGCGGCTGCCACAGGCTGTCGATGTAGTCCTGCAGCAGCGGGTCGTCGAGCAGGTCCGGGTCGCGGCGCAGCTCCTTCATGATGCGCTCGCCCAGGCGGCGCTCGGCCCCGATGCCGAGCTCGTCGGCCCCGGCGTCACCCAGCGCCGGCAGGGCGGGCGCGGCCGACAGCGTCGCCGCCTGCACCGTCGCCGCCGGCATCAGCGCCATCGGCATCATCAGGGCCAGGGCGGGCCACAGGGCCCGCAGCAGGGAAGTCGTCTTCGTCATCATGAATCGGGCCGGGAGAAGGCGCGGCCGGGGCGGTCGACGGGGCTGCGTATCATGCCGCCACAATGTCGCCTGCGTGTATCTCCCTGCTGACCGACCCACGATGAACTCCCCCCTGACCCACTTCGACGCCCACGGCCAGGCCCACATGGTCGACGTCTCCGGCAAGAACCCGACCCACCGCGTCGCCACCGCCACCGGCACGATCCGCATGCAGCCCGAGACGCTGGCGCTGATCGCCCGCGGCGAGGCCAAGAAGGGCGACGTGATCGGCATCGCTCGCATCGCCGCGATCCAGGGCGCCAAGCGCACCGCCGATCTGGTGCCGCTGTGCCATCCGCTGCCGATCACCCGGGTGGCGGTCGATTTCCGCCTCGACGAGGCCGCCTCGGCGGTGCACTGCGAGGCCACCGTCGAGACGCTGGGCCGCACCGGCGTCGAGATGGAGGCGCTGACCGCCGTCCAGGTCGGCCTGCTGACCATCTACGACATGTGCAAGGCCGTCGAGAAGGGCATGGTCATGACCGACATCCGCCTGCTCGAGAAGCGCGGCGGCAAGTCCGGCGACTGGCTCGCCCAGGGCTGAGCCGCCTCAGGGGCGCAGCATCTCGGCCGGCAAGGCCGGGTCGGGCTGGCACGGAAACGGCGCCGCGCCCGGGCGCGCCCGAGGCCGGTCGCACGCGGCGAAGAACTCGGCCGAGGCCGGATTGCGGAACTCGCGCAGCCGGGCGGCCACATGCGCGGCGCGGTCCGTCTCGCCACGCGCGGCCAGGGCCTTGGCGTAGGCGACCATCAGCCGGGTGTCGGCCAGGTGGAAGAGCGGCCGCTCGAAGTCGGCGAACACCTCCTCGGGCGCCGGCGCCATCGTCACCCGCGCATAGTCGGCGTGATGACCCCACAGCACGCTGCGCTGGCCCCGCGCGATGCGCTCGCTCAGGACCGGCGCCTCGCCCAGCGACAGGCCGGGCTCGAAGATCACCGCCACGGTCCAGTACTCGACCGTCGACCAGACCGAGGCCACGAGCGCGAATGCCCCGGTCACGCTCCAGAGCCAGGCGCTCGCCCGCAGGCGCCAACCTGCGGCGACCGCGCGCTGCCCGTCAGGCCGCGCGGTGGCCTGCGCCGGCACGCTGCCGGTCAGCACACCGGCCAGCATCATCGCCGGCAGCAGGAAGTAGACGTACCACAGCGGATACTCGAGCAGGCTGTGCACGCCGACCATCACCAGCATGAACAGCGTGGCACGGGCCGCCAGCGAGCGCTCCGGGTCGGCGGCGGTCAGCGCGCCGCGCGACCGCCAGCCCGCCCAGGCCAGACCGAGAAGGACAGCCCCGGCCAGCGGCAGGCCGGACTCGACCGCCAGCTGCATCGGCAGGTTGTGGCTGTGGTCGAAGAAGGCCACCGGCCGGTCGGGGAACGGCGTCATCGACCAGACGAAGTTGAAGGCCCCCACACCGACGCCCCGCCACGGATGGGCCTCGATCAGCGCCAGCGTGTTGGCCCAGATCCGACCGCGCGAGCTGCTGGCATCGCCGTGCAGCGTCTTCTTGATCTGGTCGTCGCCGTAGTACATGACGCCGTGGGCGGACAGCCAGTGCTCCAGCCCCACCCAGCACAGGGCGTAGAACGGCGCCATCGCCACCAGCATCCAGCGCACCGGCGCCGGCAGCCGCCGGTCCAGCAGGCCCCACAGCGCCAGCAGCGCCACCCCCACCAGACCGGTGCGCGAGGCGGTCATCGCCACGCCGAACACCAGCGTCGCCACCACCAGCGCGAGCGAAGCCACCGGGCGGCGCTCCTTCAGCGACAGCCAAACCGCCGCAGCCACCGCCCACAGCAGCAAGGTCGAGAGCTGGTTGGGCTGGCGCATGTTGCCGATCGCGCGCCCGGGCGTGGTCGCGAAGGCGACCAGGCGGCCATCGCACAGCTCGGGCGCGAAGACCTGCACCGCACCGACCACCACGCTGAGCAGCCCGGCCGTCAGCAGCGCGATCATCAGCGGCCCGGTCCAGTCGTCCCCCCGCCCGGCACGGGCGCTGCGCGCCACCGCATGCATCAGCGCACCGCCCAGCAGCAGGCAGCCCAGGGGCGCCAGCCGCTGTCCCCAGGGGGCCTGGGACATCACCACGCCCAGCAGCAGCAGCACGCCCACCCCCAGCAACAGGCGGGTGGCCGAGGACGACCCGACCGGCCCCGGCCGGGTGCCCATCGCCCAGACCATCAGCCACAGACCGCAACCGCCGAAGGCCAGGGCCTGGTTGAAATAGGTCGACGTGGGCGGGGCACTGCCTGCGATCAGGAAAGGCAGCACGACCCCCAGCAGGGCCAGCGGCAGGAAAGCGTTGCGGTCAGATGAGAAGGACGACGGCGTCATGCACGCCGATCATAGCGAGCCGGCAGACCGAAGCCGGAAAACTCAGCTGCCGCGGCACTCCGCCGGCACATGGCGCACGGACACGCCCCCGCTGGCCGGGATGCGGCAGGCCCAGCGGATGGCCTCGTCGGCGGCCTCGGGCTTGAGCCGCAGGCTGCCTGCACGCGTTGATGCCGCTGAAAAAAAAATGCACCCTCCCAGGTGCATATCTCATCGGATCCGGCCTGTGGACAGGATCAGCGACAATCTGCAGGCACGTACTTGCCGTCGATCTCGCCCTTGGTGCCGGCCTTGGTCGAGTCTCTCGAGAGACAGTTCCAGGTGATAGGCTGGCTGGGGATGACCCCGCTCTCCAACGCAGCACCGGCCGCCCCACCCACTCGCGGCGACAAGATGAGCGTCTCGCCTCCTGCGACGGATGCAGTATAAGTGACTTCGATCTCACCATTACTGGCATCGATATCGATCTTTCGAACGATGTTTGTCGATCTCGATGAATCGAAGCCGAGATTCAGTGCCACTCCGTTCGCCGCATTCTCCGCAACGATTGCCTTGGCACTCGACGCCATCAAGATACCCTCCGTCACTTTGGCTCGGATGGTGTAGTCTTGATAGGCTGGCAGAGCAACGGCGGCCAAGATGCCGATGATCGCCACGACGATCATCAACTCGATCAGGGTGAAGCCTGACTGGAGAAATAAATCTTTCTTGGATTTGACAGACGAGAATCGATGCATAAGGTATTTACCCCTTCAACGAACGATTATCTTCCAGAAGATTTTTCTCAGGCCACCAAAAACCACGGAATATTTCACCACTTACAAGGCTGACGCACCCGCAGACGCAATCAGCCTTGATCACCCTTGGATCAAGGGGTGGTAGCAGCAGCCGCCGCCGCCACGGTGCGGCAATTGGACGGAACGTATTTGCTCTTGGCAGAATCGGTGACGGCACACACCCAGGTGATCGGGCCACCGGTGCTGACCGTCGGGGTCAGCGTCAGGGCCACCGATTGAGCGGTTGCCTTCATGGTCACTTTGATGACA
>JAUPTP010000243.1 GCA_030918015.1 Pseudomonadota bacterium | reverse complement strand
CAGTCTCCGGACGTGATGGGTCCTCCTCGCCCGGCGGGCAGGATCGGACCGGATGGGGGAACAGCGGGTGGCGGACCGGCGCTCGGGCCGGGCGGCGGCTCAGGTCAGGCGGCCCTCGAGCGGCGCGGGGCGCTCGCAGCGGGTGGTCGGGCAGAGCGGCTCGCCCCGGCGACCGGCCTCGAGCGCCAGGTCCATCACCTCGAGCACATGCAGCGCCATCTCCGCGCTGCAGCGGTGCGGGCGGCCCGCCTGCAGCGCCAGCACCATGTCGATGAGGCCGATGCCGCGGCTGTTGGTGGTGTAGGGCCGCCCGCCCGGCGCACGCGCCCAGTCGCCGGTGCGCAGGTTGTGGCGCACCGTGCCGCCGAACTGGTTGGGGTCGGCCCCCTGCAGCGTGCCGTCGTCGCCGTAGAGCTCCATCGGCGCGTGGCCGTGCTTCCAGACATCGAAGCTGGAGGTCAGCACGATGTGCGGGCCGCTGGCGAATTCCAGCTGCGTGACGACATGCGTGGGCACCGCCACCGGCAGCACCTGGCCCTCGCAGGGGCCGAAGGGCACGCGACGCTCGGCGTGCGTGACATGCGTGGTCGAGCGCAGCCGCGCCACCGGACCGAAGTGGTTGACCAGGTGCGTCAGATAGTAGACGCCGACGTCGTGCAGCGGCCCGCCGCCCGGCTGGTAGAAGAAGGCCGGGTTCGGATGCCAGTGGTCGGGGCCGTGGTTCATGAACTGCGCCGTGCCGTGGCGCACCGTGCCGACGGTGCCGGCGTCGATCAGCGCGCGCAGCGTCTGGCCCGCGGCGCCCAGGAAGGTGTCGGGCGCGCAGCCCACGCGCAGGCCTTTTGACCGCGCCAGCGCGACCAGCTCCTGGCCTTGGGCGAAGGTGGCAGCCAGCGGCTTCTCGGTGAAGAAATGCTTGCCCGCCTGCAGCACCCGCATGCCGACCGCGTGATGGACCTGGGGCGGCGTGAGGTTGAGGATCAGTGCGGCCTCGCTGGCCAGCAGCGCCTCGAGCGGCATCGCCTGCAGGCCGGCGGCCTGGGCGCGCTCGCGTGCCAGCGCCGGGTTGGCATCGGCGATGCCGACGATGCGCACCTGGCGGCAGCGCGAGAGCGTCTTCAGATAGGCAGGAAAGATGTTGCCGCAGCCGACGATGCCGATGGGCAGGGCGGCGTCGCGTCGCGGGCGTCGGGTCGTGACCATGAGGGGGAGGTCTCCGTGGTGTCCGGTGGGGTCGGAGCGGGCGGGCATACCGAGGCACGCCGCACCAGCTCTGGCGGGAAGTCGTGCGCCACGGCCAGATCCAGGCCGTAGCAGCGGTTGATCAGGTCGCGCGCGGCCTGCGCGGCCACGGCGCCGATGTCGATGCGCACCGTCGTCAGCGGCGGGCTGACATGGGCGGCGAAGTCGCAGTCGTCGTAGCCGATGACCGACAGGTCCTCGGGCACGCGCACGCCGGCGCGCGAGAACGCGCCGATCGCCGCGATGGCCATCGGGTCGTTGGCGCAGAACAGCGCCGTGAAGGGCAGCCGCGTGCCGAAGCGCGCCAGCAGCATCTCGGCCGCGACGCGGCCGGTGTCGGTGATGAAGTCGCCCTCGACGATCCAGTCCTCGGGCACCGTCACCTCGGCCTGGCCGAGGGTGTCGAGGAAGCCGCGCAGCCGCGCCTCGTTGTCGGGCGCGTGGTGCGGGCCGCTCAGGATGGCGATGCGGCGGTGTCCGGCCTCGAGCAGGCACTGCGCCGCCAGCCGGCCGCCGAGCTCATGGTCGCTCGAGAAGCACAGCCGCTCCAGCCCCGGCACGATGCGGTTGAGCACCGCGATCTGCGGCGTGTGCGCGTGCAGCTCGCGGATGTCGTCGTCGGTCAGCTCGTGGCTCATCAGCAGCAGGCCGTCGCACTCGCGGGCGCGCAGGAACTCCAGCCCGTCGAGCGCCTGGGTGCGCGCATCGCCGCAGGCGCAGCCGTTGGCCGCCACCATGTGCCGGTCGACCTCGCGCAGCTCGCGGTCGATCGTCTCGAGCACCGGGCCGTAGAACAGGCCCTGGTAGGCCGGCACATAGACGCCGAGCATGTCCAGGCTCTGGCGCGACAGCGCCCGCGCGATGCTGGAAGGGCGGAAGCCCAGCGTGTCGATCGCCTGCTGCACCCGGGCGGCCGTCTCCGGCGCGACCGGGCCCTTGCCCGAGATCACCCGCGAGGCGGTGCCCACGCCCACGCCCGCGAGGCGGGCGACATCCTTGATCGTGCTGGCCATGATTGCTGTGTCCGTCGTTGGTCGCTGCAAGGGCCGGATTCTGGCGGATGCGGTTCCAGGCGCGTTACAGGCGCAGCTCGCTGGCGGCGTCGAACAGCGAGAGCCGGCCCGCGTCGGCCAGCAGCTCCAGCTCGGTGTCGACGCCAGGCTCGGCGTCGGCCGCCACCTGCACGCCGATGCGCACCGGCTGCGGCGCCAGCGTCTCCAGCCACACGGTGGTCTGCGCGCCCAGCGGCTCGACCATCGTGACGCGGGCGCGCCCGGCCGGCAGCAGCTCCGGGCCGGGCAGCGCGCCGCCCGGGCGGTGCAGCACCAGATGCTCCGGGCGCACGCCCAGCACCACCGCGCGGCCGTCTGCCGGCGCCTCGGCGAAGTCCTGGCGGCCCAGGTCCACCCGCAGCCCCGCGCCCTGGAAGACCGGCCGGCTGCCCTCCAGCGCCAGGGTGCCGGTCACGAAGTTCATGCCCGGCGAGCCCAGGAAACCCGCCACGAACAGGTTGGCCGGGCGCTGGTAGACCTCGGCGGGCGTGCCGATCTGCTGGATCAGGCCCTGGCGCATCACCACCACGCGGGTGGCCAGCGTCATCGCCTCGACCTGGTCGTGGGTGACGTAGATCATCGTCGCGCCCAGCGTCTGGTGCAGGCTTTTCAGCTCGCGGCGCAGCTCGCCGCGCAGCTTGGCGTCGAGGTTGGAGAGCGGCTCGTCGAAGAGGTAGACGCCGGCGTCGCGCACCAGGGCGCGGCCGATGGCCACCCGCTGGCGCTGGCCGCCGGAGAGCTGCGAGGGCTTGCGCTGCAGCAGCTCTCCGAGCTGCAGCATGCGCGCCGCGCGCTCGACGCGGCGGTCGATCTCGTCGCTGGCCATGCCGGCGATGCGCAGGCCGAAGGACATGTTCTTCTCGACCGTCATCGTCGGGTAGAGCGCGTAGCTCTGGAACACCATGCCGATGCCGCGGTCCTTGGGGTCGGCCCAGGTGACGTCGCGCCCGCCGATGTCGATGCGGCCGTCGTGGGCGTCGATCAGGCCGGCGATCGAGTGCAGCAGCGTCGACTTGCCGCAGCCCGAGGGCCCGAGCAGCACGATGAACTCGCCCGGCTCGATGTCCAGGGTCATGCCGCTGAGGATCGGCGTGCCGCCCAGGACGATGTCGAGGTCGCGGATGCGCACGTCGGCGCGGGAGGAGGTGGGGATGCTCATGGATCTTCTCTTGCGTAGGCGTGCTCTTCAGCCCTTGACCGCGCCGGCGGCGATGCCCCGCACGAACCAGCGGCCCGAGACGAGGTAGATGGAGAGCGGCACCAGCGACGTCAGGATGGTGGCGGCCATGTTGACGTTGTATTCGCGCTCGCCGAAGGTGGTGTTGATGATGTTGTTGAGCTGGACCGTCATCGGCAGGTGCTCGCGGCCGGCGAAGACCAGGCCCAGGATGAAGTCGTTCCAGATGCCGGTGACCTGCATGATCACGGCCACGATCGTCATGGGCACCGACATCGGCAGCATCAGCTGGAAGAAGATGCGCCAGAAGCCGCCGCCGTCGATGCGCGCGGCCTTGAACAGCTCGGCCGGTAGCCCCGCGTAGTAGTTGCGGAACAGGAGCGTCATCACCGGCATGCCGAAGCAGATGTGCACCAGCACGATGCCCGGCAGCGAGCCGAACAGGCCCACCGCCGCGAAGGCGCGCACCAGCGGGTACATCATCACCTGGTAGGGAATGAAGGTGCCCAGCAGCAGGATGCCGAACAGGGGCGGCGCCCAGCGCACCCGCCAGAAGGTGAGCGCGTAGCCGTTGATCGCGCCGAACAGGATCGAGAGCGCCACGCTGGGCACGACGATGACGACCGAGTTCCAGAAGCCGGCGCGGATGCCGCCGCACTCCAGCCCGGTGCAGGCGCCCGACCAGGCCTTGGTCCAGGCATCGAGCGTCGGGGCGGCCGGCAGCGCGAAGAGCTGGCCCAGGCGGATCTCCTCCATCGGCTTGAAGGAGGTCACCAGCATCACGTAGAGCGGCAGCAGGAAGAAGACCGCGGTCGTGAGCAGGAAGGCGTAGACGCCGAGCCGTCCGGGCGACAGGCGCTGCGCCGGGCGGGCGCGCCGGCGCGCCGGGTTCAGGGTCTGCGGGCTGTCGGGCAGGGAGGAAAGGGTGGCGGCCATGATCAGTGTCCTGCGGCATTGCGGCGCGACTGCTGATGGCGCCAGTACATCCACGGGGCCAGCAGCGCCAGCACGGTCAGCAGCATCACCGTCGAGGCGGCCGAGGCCAGGCCGACGTTGGCGCGGCCGAACAGGTTGTCCATGATGAATTTCGCCGGCACCTCGCTGGCGGTGCCGGGGCCGCCGCCGGTCATGGCGACGACCGCGTCGAAGACCTTGACCACGCCCACGGCCAGCAGCACGAAGCAGGTGCCGAAGGCGGGCGCGAGCTGCGGCAGCACGATGTGCAGGTAGTAGCGCCAGCGCGGGATGCCCTCCAGTCGAGCCGCGCTCCACTGCTCGGGGTCGACCCCGCGCAGGCCCGCCAGCAGGATCGCCATCACCAGCCCCGAGGCCTGCCACACCGCGGCCATCACCACGGTGTAGATGACCCGGTCCTGGCGCACGATCCAG
>JAUPTP010000242.1 GCA_030918015.1 Pseudomonadota bacterium | reverse complement strand
GGAAGGCCACGACCTGGCCGTCGGCCCCGCGCGCCACGATCACGCTGACCTCGAAGGCCAGCGGCAGGCGCTTCTCCAGCACGCAGGTGACGCGCCCGAGCTCCGCCCAGCCGGCCTCCAGCGCGGCACGGTCGGCGACGCGGATCTGGCCCTTGCCGTCGTAGCCCATGCGGGCGGTCTTCAGGATGCCGGGCAGCAGATCGTCGGGCACCGCGGCCAGCGCGGCCTCGTCGGCGATCACCGCATGCGGCGCCACCGGCACGCCGCAGCCGACGAAATGGGCCTTCTCGGCGGCGCGGTCCTGGCAGACCGCCACCGCGTCGCCCGAGGGCGCGACCGGGCGGCGCGCGGCCAGCCGGCGCAGCGCCTCGGCCGGCACGTTCTCGAATTCGGTGGTGATCGCGTCGGCGGTGTCGGCCAGCGCCTGCAGACCGGCCTCGTCGAGGTACTCGGCCTGCACATGCGCGTGCGCCACCAGACCGGCCGGGCTGGTCGCGTCCGGGTCGAGCACCGCGGTGCGGAAGCCGAGCTGCTGCGCGGCGTGGACGAACATGCGGCCGAGCTGGCCGCCGCCCATGACGCCCAGCGTCAGTGCGCGCTCGGGATCGGCCGCGGCGCGGTCGCCGGGCAGCAGTCGGATCGTCATCAGCCCTGGCCCTCCAGCGGCGTCAGCTCCATCGCGCGGGCCGCCTCGGTCTGGCGGGCGCGGAAGGCATCGAGCTCGGCGCGCAGCCGCTCGTCGTGGTTCGCCAGCAGCGCGACCGCGAACAGCGCCGCATTGGCCGCGCCGGCCACGCCGATCGCGAAGGTCGCCACCGGCACGCCCTTGGGCATCTGCACGATGGAATGCAGCGAGTCCACGCCCTGCAGATGGCGGCTGGCCACCGGCACGCCGAGCACCGGCACCGGCGTCTTGGCCGCGAGCATGCCCGGCAGGTGGGCCGCGCCGCCGGCGCCGGCGATGATGGCCTGCAGGCCGCGCTCGCGCGCGCGCTCGGCGTAGCGGAACATGTCGTCGGGCATGCGGTGCGCCGAGACGACCTGGGCTTCGAAGGGCACGCCGAAGTCGGCGAGAATCTGGGCGGCGTTCTTCATGGTGTCCCAGTCGCTGTTGGACCCCATGACGATGCCGACCACGGGCGAGGCGCTGTTCAAGGCGGGCTCCGGGCTTGGGCAAAGGCGTGATTTTAGGCGCGCCGGCCGCGCCGGCGCTTGCTTTCGTGCCGCATCGCCCCCAGATGAGACGGCCAGACCCCGTCCGACAAGACTCCCGCGCACGCGCCTGCCGCGTGCCGCCACCAGGTGCCGCGATGATCGACATCACCCTCCAGAACTTCGAATCCGAACTGATCCAGGCCTCGGCGCAGCAGCCGGTGCTGCTCGACATCTGGGCGCCGTGGTGCGGCCCGTGCAAGCAGCTCGGCCCGGTGCTCGAGAAGCTCGAGACCGAATACGCCGGCGGCTTCGTGCTGGCCAAGCTCAACGCCGACGAGGTGCCCGAGATCGCCGGCCAGCTCAGCCAGATGTTCGGCGTGCGCTCGATCCCCTTCTGCGTGATGTTTGCGCAGGGCCAGCCGGTCGACGGCTTCGTCGGCGCCATCCCCGAGGCGCAGATCCGCGAGTTCCTCGCCAAGCATGTGACCGCGCCCCTGCCCGCCGAGGACGAGGACCTGCCCGGCGCGGAGGCGCTCGACGCGGCCGAGGCCGGCCAGGCCCCGT
The DNA here is from genome assembly GCA_030918015.1 of Pseudomonadota bacterium. Taxonomy (GTDB): domain Bacteria; phylum Pseudomonadota; class Gammaproteobacteria; order Burkholderiales; family Burkholderiaceae_C; genus Sphaerotilus. Next base: position 3,171 of record JAUPTP010000242.1, on the reverse strand, counting down.
CGGCCCTGGAGCGGCTGCGCGCCGCCGTCGAGGCCGATCCGGCCAGCGACGCGGTCTGGATCGACTACCTGAAGGCCCTGCTGGAGGCCGCCCGCACCGACGAGGCCGCCATCGCCGAGGCGCGCCAGGCCTACATGCAGGTGGCGCCGCGGGCGCTGGCCGACACGCGCTTCGCGGCGCTCGAGCACGGTCTGCTGGCCGCCGAGGCGGCGCGCGACGCGCAAGCGGCCGGCCGCTCGCCCGAGGTGCTGCGTGCGGCCATCACCGCCGCGCCGCGCGACTTCGCCGCCCGGCTGGCCCTGGCCCGCCACCACTTCGCCGCCGGCGCCTTCACCGAGGCGATGGACGAGCTGCTCGAGATCCTGATGCGCGACAAGGCCTGGAGCGACGGCCTGGCCCGCAAGACCTATGTGGCCATCCTCGAGCTGATGAGCAAGCCGGCGCCGAAGCCCTCGGCCACCGAGACCAAGAGCACGCTGGAGGTGGCTGGCCGCGCGACCGTCATCGCGGGCGATCCGGTCATCGACCAGTACCGCCGCAAGCTCAGCATGGCGCTGTTCTGAGTCCCAGCCGGTCCAGCCCCGCCAGCAGCGCGGTGGTGCGCCCGCTGTAGGTGCGGTGGTGGTCGTCGCCGCGTTCGGCGTGGCTGGCGGCCACCTCGTCGAGCCCGAGCCGGCGAAAGACGCGCTCGAGCATGCCGTGCGCGATCACCAGGTCCTCGGGCTCGGTGGCGCCGTGCAGCGCGGCCTCGGCGTCGCGGGCGCGGCGCAGCGCCTCGTCCCCGCGGTTGAGCGCAGCCAGGCACCAGGCCTGATCGGCGCGGAACACGCACTCCGACACGCCCAGGCCCTCCTCGATGGCCTTGCCGGTGTGCTCCTCGTAGAGCGCCAGCGCCGCCGCGGGCTCGCCCGCCATCAGCAGGATCTGCGCCCGACGCACCGGCGGATGATGGCTGAGCGCGCGCGTCTGCACGCTGCGGTCCAGATAGACCGAGGACTCGGTCCCCAGCACCGCGCGGCGCAGCAGGGCCTCGGGGCAGCCGCCCGGATCGCGCAGATCGGCCATGCGGGCATCGATCACCCGCAGGAAGGCCATGTTGTACATGATGGAGCTGAGCGCGGCACCATCGCCCTCGGCCGTGGCATGGCGCCGGGCCTGCGCGTACCAGGTCTGGGCCTCCTCGTCGCGCCGGGCGTAATGCAGCATGCCCGCGACGACCAGGCTGGCGCGGCACCGTGCGCTGTGGTGATCGTCCGCCGCCAGCTTCAGCGCCAGCGCCACATGCTCGAGCGCCACCGCATCGTCGCGCACATAGAAGTCCAGATGCGCCAGCCAGGCCGCGGCCAGCGCCTGCACGCGGGCATTGCGCGCGGCCTTGCCCAGCGCCAGCGCGCGCCGCACCCGCTCGTGCGAGCGCAGCGACAGGTCGGCGTAGAAGTCGCTGAGCCCCTCGGCCAGCCACAGCCAGGCGTTGAGCAACGGCATCGTCAGCAGCTCGGGCACCGCGCGCAGCGCAGCGACCTCCTCGCGCAGGCGGTCCGTCTCGCCGAGACGGGCCAGCACCACCGCCCGCTCGGCCCGCAGCAGCAGCACTTCGCGGGGCAGCCGCGCCGAGGCGACCGCATCGTCGAGCGTGCGCAGCAGCCGGTTCATCATCGCGCCGGCGCCGACGATCAGCCCATCAGACGCTCGAGGGCCTCGCGGTACTTGGCCGCGGTGTGCTCGATCACCTCGGCGGGCAGCGCCGGCGCCGGCTTGACCTTGCCCCAGGGCTGGCCGTCGATGCGCACCGCCTCGAGCCAGTCGCGCAGGTACTGCTTGTCGAAGCTGGGCGGGTTCTCGCCGGCGGCCAGCGCCGCGGCGTAGCTCTCGACCGGCCAGTAGCGCGAGGAGTCGGGCGTCAGCACCTCGTCCATCAGCACCAGCGCGCCGTTCTCGTCGAGGCCGAACTCGAACTTGGTGTCGGCGATGATGATGCCGCGGGTCAGCGCATGCTCGGCCGCGGTGGTGTACAGGCGGATCGAGAGGTCGCGCACCTGCTCGGCCAGCTCGCGGCCGATGATCTCGACCATGCGGTCGAAGCTGATGTTCTCGTCATGGTCGCCGACGTCGGCCTTGGTGGCCGGGGTGAAGATCGGCGCGGGCAGCTTGGCCGCGTTGGTCAGGCCCTCGGGCAGCGCCACGCCGCAGACCGAGCGGCTGTCCTGGTATTCCTTCCAGCCCGAGCCGGCCAGGTAGCCGCGCACCACCGCCTCGACCGGCAGCGGCTTCAGGCGCTTGACCAGCATCGAGCGGTCGCGGACCTGGTCACGCTCGTCGTCGGCGACGACCGACAGCGGATCCTCGCCGGTCAGGTGGTTCGGCACGATGTGGCCCAGTCGCGCGAACCAGAACAGCGCGACCTGGGTCAGCAGCGCGCCCTTGCCGGGAATCGGCTCTTCCATGATGACGTCGAAGGCCGACAGCCGGTCGGTGGCGACCATCAGGATGCGGTCCTCGCCGACGGCGTAGTTGTCGCGCACCTTGCCGCGCGCGAGCAGCGGCAGGGAGTGGAGGCTGGAGTTGTGCAGGGCGGTGGTCACGGCGTGAACTCGGCTGGGGCTGTCTTGGAACCGGCCGATTGTAGGCGCGCGACCCCAGGTGCCAAGAAGAACGGCCCGCCAGAGGCGGGCCGTCGGATCAGGAAAGCCGTGCGGGCGCCGGCAGCGACGCCGCGCGGGTTCCGGGGATCAGAGCACCTTCTGCGCCAGTTCGCCAGCGGCGTACTTCTGCGCCATCACGGCCAGCGAGACGCCCTGGATGCGCGAGCCCTGGCCTTCGCAGCCGAACTCCATGTAGCGCTGCTTGCAGACCGCCTTGGCGGCTTCGCGGGCCGGCTTGAGCCATTCGCGCGCGTCGAACTTCTCCGGATTCTCGGCCAGGAACTTGCGCACCGCGCCGGTCATCGCCATGCGGATGTCGGTGTCGATGTTGATCTTGCGCACGCCGTGCTTGATGGCTTCCTGGATCTCGGAGACCGGCACGCCATAGGTCTCCTTCATCGCGCCGCCGTACTGGTTGATGATCGCGCGCAGCTCCTGCGGCACCGACGAGGAGCCGTGCATCACCAGGTGGGTGTTGGGGATGCGGGCGTGGATTTCCTTCACGCGCGAGATGGCCAGGATGTCGCCG
>JAUPTP010000241.1 GCA_030918015.1 Pseudomonadota bacterium | reverse complement strand
CACCAGCGCGCTGGGCGGCACGGCCGCGGTGCGCGGCGGCGTGCCGGTGATCTTCCCGCAGTTCAACCAGCAGGGCCCGCTGCCCAAGCACGGCTTCGTGCGCAACCGCGCCTGGACACTGCAGGAGGCCACCGTGCGCGGCGAGCACGCCTTCGCGGTGCTGCGCCTGGACGCCGACGAGGCCACCCGCGCGATCTGGCCGCACGGCTTCGCGGTGGAGATGACGGTCAGCGTCGACGCGCGCCGCCTCGAGATGGAGCTGGCGGTCATCAACACCGGCGACAGCACGATCGAGTTCCAGGCCGCGCTGCACACCTACCTGCGCTGCGGCGATGTGCGCCAGGCCCAGCTCGAGGGCCTGCAGGGCGTCAACTACCAGGACGCGGTGCTCGACCAGCCGCGCCAGCAGTGGATCGACGTGGTCACCATCGCCCAGGAGCTCGACCGCATCTACTGGGAAGCGCCGCGCGAGCTGCTGCTGCGCGAGGCCGGCCGCAAGCTGCGCATCCTCGCCAGCCGGTTCGAGGACACGGTGGTCTGGAACCCCGGCCCCGAGAAATGCGCCAGCCTGCCCGACATGCCCGACGAGGACTGGCCGCAGATGCTCTGCGTCGAGGCCGCGCAGATCGGCAACCCGGTGCGCCTGAGCCCGGGCGAGGAATGGACCGGCATGCAGACGCTGGTGGTCGAGGACTGAACGCTCCGGACGCCGGGACGCGCTGCCGCCATGCGCCATGTCTGACGACGTGCAGGCCCGCCGCGTCCGGCTCCACCAGCTGGCGGCGCTGCAGCGCAACACGCCGTTCATCGTGCTCGGCAGCCTGCTGGTGGCGGCCGCGCAGACCGGCGTGCTGGCCGGCGTCGTGCCGGCCAGCCGGCTGGGCCCCTGGCTGGCGCTGCTGGGCCTGCACTCGGTGCTGCGCCTGGCGCTGTGGCGCCACACCGCGCGGCGCCAGGACTGGCCCGCCCAGGTCGACGCGCTGCTGCGGCGGCACACCGCGCTCTCGCTGACCTCCGGCCTGCTGTGGGCGGGCGGCGCCCTGGCCTTCCTGCCGCACGGCCAGATCGAACACCGGCTGCTGGTGATCTTCATGCTGGCCGGCATGGTGTCGAGCTCGCTGCACTCGCAGACCATCCACCTGCCCGCCTTCATGGCCTTCTTCCTGCCCTGCGCGGTCGGCTCGGTGGGCGGCAGCCTGGCGCTGGGGGGGCCGATCTACCGGGCGGTGGCCTTCGCCGTGTTCGCCTATGTGCTGCTGACGATCCGCTTCGCGCGCACCCTCAACGGCAAGCTGGTCGAGTCGCTGCGGGCCCGCTTCGAGATCGCGGCCCTGGCCGAGCGCCTGCGCGAGCAGAAGGACGCCGCCGAGCAGGCCAACATGGCCAAGTCGCGCTTCCTGGCCGCGGCCAGCCACGATCTGCGCCAGCCGGTGCACAGCCTGTCGCTGCTGGTGGGCACGCTGCGGCAGGAGCCGCTGCCGGACACCGCTCGCCCGATCGTCGATCACATCGGCGAGGCGGTGCGCACGCTGGGCATGCTGTTCTCGTCGCTGCTGGACATCTCGCGCCTGGACGCCGGCGTGATGGAGGCCCGTCCCCGCGCGGTGGCCCTGCGCCCGCTGCTGACGCGGCTGGCCGAGGAGGCCCGGCCGCTGGCCCAGGCCAAGGGGCTGACGCTGCACCTGCACGGCCCCGCACTCGCGGTGCGGACCGATCCGGTGCTGCTCGAGCGCATCGTGCGCAACCTGCTGTCGAACGCCATCCGCTACACCGAGCGGGGCCGCGTCGTGCTGGGCTGCCGCCGGCGCGGCGCGCACATCGAGGTGCTGGTCATCGACACCGGCCTGGGCATGACCGAGGAGGAGCAGCAGCGCTGCTTCCAGGAGTTCGTCCAGCTCCAGCCCGCCTCGGCGGAGCGGCAGGGCATCGGGCTGGGCCTGGCCATCGTGCAGCGCCTGGCCCGGCTGCTGGATCATCCGCTGCGCATGCGCTCGCATCCCGGCCACGGCACCGCCGTCGGCATCGTCCTGCCGACGACGGCCCCGACGCACTGCTGCTCAGCCGCTGGGGATGGCAGCCGATCCTGGCCGGCACGCTGGAATCCCTGCGCGAGCGGGCCACGCAAGACCATGAGCGCCCAGCGCTGATCATCACCGACCTCGGCCTGGAGCACGGCACCGGCGGTCTGGAAGCCATCGAGGCCCTGCGGGAGGAATTCAACAGCGACCTGCCCGCCTTGCTGATCACCGGCAACACCGCGCCCGAGCGCCTGCGCGAGGCCCGCGCCGCCGGCCATGCCCTGCTGCACAAGCCCGTCGATCCGGACCGGCTGAAGGCGACGATCGAGCGCCTGACATCACCGGGCGCAGCCTGACCCGCCCGCGGACGCGCGCCTACGCCAAGGCCGCACGCCAGCCCGGCCGACGCTGCGCCGCGAGCACGGCCTGGGTCCGGTTCGTCACCCCAAGAGCCTTGAAGATCGCCCCGACATGGACCTTGACGGTCTTCTCGGTCAGCGCAAGCTCCTGCGCGATGCCCTTGTTGGGCAGGCCCTGACACATCAAGGCCAGCACCTCCTGCTGTCGCAGCGTCAGACCGCTGATCGAATCCGACGGGGTCTGCGGGGCCCAGCGCGAGACGCCGCCCACGGCCTCCAGCGTCGGCACGCAGGGGCGCCCGCCCATCACCTCGACCAGCGCCGACTTCATCGCCTGGGGCTCTGCCGATTTCGGAATGAAGCCGCAGGCCCCGGCCGACAGGCTGCGCCACACATCCTCCTGCCGGTCCGACGCCGACAGCACCACGGAGCGCAGGCCGGGCCGGCGTTCGCGCAGCCGCGCGACCGTCTCCAGTCCGTCCATGCCCCGCATGTCGAGATCGACCAGGGCAAGATCCAGATCGTCATGCCGATCGACCAGCCCCAGCGCCTCGGCCCCGCTGGCCGCCTCCAGCACGGCCGAGGCGGCCGCATGGCTGCGCAGAAAAAAGACCATGCCCTGCCGCCACATCGGGTGGTCATCCACAAGCAGAAATTTCATCGGATCCCTTGGGCCATGCAGGAGGCGCCGATTTGATCATTTCAGCCTCTGGCTGCCTAGCGAACGACCGCACGACACGAATGAGCGAGGCCCCTGGAAAGGCGCACGGTCGGACCTGACCCCCTGTTTGAGGGGGCTCATCGCGCCAGCGCATGATTTGTTGCACACCCCCCGCGACCAAAGTCCGCTCCACGCCGAAGACTACGACCAAAGTCTTATGGGCGAACCCTGTCCTGTCGGGAACAATCGATTTCCAGTGGAGCCAGAAAACCACGTCAAACAGGGCGAAATCCGAAAAGCCAGACGAGTAGGAAACAATTTCAGGGAGAAACACATGTCGAGCATTGCACTGTCCGCACTGGGCGCCGAAAAGGGCACCTGCCTGAGCCACGCACTGAACAAGGTCTGGCTGCAAACGGGCATCCAGGGCGAAGGCGAAGTCTTCATTCTGGAGAATCTCCCCAACGGACTCGTCGCGCTGGCTTGCACGGGTGGAGAAAAGGGCAAATACCTCAGCCATGCACTGAACAAGCTCTGGCTGCAAGATGGCATCCAGGGCGAAGGCGAAATGTGGATTCTTCATGACAAAGGCAATGGCAATGTCGCCCTTGAATGCGTTGGCGGAGAAAGCGGCAAATACCTGAGCCATGCCCTGAAAAAAATGTGGCTCCAGAACGGCTATCAAGGCGAAGGCGAACTGTGGGCTCAGAAGTCCACCGCAGCGTTTGAATCTCTGGGCGCAGAGAAAGGCAAGTTCCTGAGCCACGCCCTCAACAAGGTGTGGCTGCAGAACGGCAACCAGGGCGCCGGCGAAATCTTCGTCCTGGAGACGCTTCCCAACGGGCACACGGCGCTGGCCTGCACGGGGGGCGAGACCGGAAAATACCTGAGCCACGCGCAGAACAGGCTGTGGCTGCAGAACGGCGTCCAGGGCGAAGGCGAGATGTGGACCGCCCATGACCAGGGCAGCGGCAATGTCGCCTTCGAATGCCTGGGCGCAGAATTCGGCAAATACCTGAGCCATGCCTTCGCCAAGATGTGGCTTCAGGATGGCTACCAAGGCGAGGGCGAGCTGTGGGCGAAGCGAAACGCCTGACCTGACTCGGGCCGCCGGCCCTCACCCCAGCGTGCGCACCACCCAGTCCGCCGCCGCCTGGGGCGAGCCGAACTCCTCGACCGAGCGCCCCGGGATGTGCGGGTGGCGCGCCTGCCACATCTTCGCCAGCGTGCGCCCGGGGCCGACTTCCAGCACGCAGCGCGCGCCGCGCTCGGCCACGCTGTCCATGCAGGCATCCCAGCGCACCGGCGCGGCGATCTGGGCGGCCAGACCGCGCAGCACGCCCGCACGGTCGCGGCGCGCCACGCCGTCGGCGTTGCACGTCAGCCAGAGGCGCGGCGCCGCCAGCCCGGCCGCGGCCAGGTCCTCGGCGAATCCGACCGCGGCGGGCGCCATCCACGGCGTGTGCGAGGCCACCCGCACCGCCAGCCGGGTGAGGCGCGCGCCCTGGGCCGCCAGCTCGGCCTGCGCTGTGTCCAGGGCCTCGGTCAGCCCCCCGATGACGGCGCTGTCGGGCGCGATGCGGATCGCCAGCGCCAGCCCGTGGCGGTCCAGCACCGGCTGCAGACATCCGGCCTGCGGGCCCTGTACCGCCAGCAGCCCGGTGCGGCGCCCGGCCACCGCCTGCGACATGCGCTCGGCCCGCTGCTCGGCCAGCGCCAGCGCGGTGGCGGCATCGCACAGGCCGGCGACGCTGGCCGCGGCCAGCTCGCCGACGCTGTAGCCGGCGATCACGCCCGGCGTCGGCAGCCGCTCGGCCAGCGCCGCCCAGCAGGCCAGCGACAGCCCGGTCAGCAGCGGCTG
>JAUPTP010000240.1 GCA_030918015.1 Pseudomonadota bacterium | reverse complement strand
GGGGCGACGCCGCCGGCACGCCGGGTCGCGGCCCGCGTGAAGGACAAGGACGCCCGCCGCGCGGCGATGCCGGTCACGAGATGCGGCGCCCGCCGAACGTCAGCCACGAGGCGGCACCGCCGACCGGCGCGGATCCTGAACGTCAGGCCCGCTGGCAGCTGCTGCGCGAGTTCGAGCGCTCGCCGTTCACGCTGGCCAATTTCTGCACCCTGAAGGGCCTGGATCCGGCTGAGACCGGTCGCCAGATCGAGATGGCCCGCCGTGAGAGCGGTCAGCCGGCCGGCGGCAAGGCCCGCGGCTGAGGATCCGCGGCGCGCGGACGCCGGCCATCGCACCAGGCCCGCCGGGCCTGGACGCTGCGCTCAATCGGCGGCGGATCCGTCCGCCCGGGCCGGCTGCAGTGGGGCATCGGCCCAGCGCAGCGAGTTCGCACGGTCGCGGTAGATCAGCGGCCGCTCGCGCGGCGTGGCCCGCTCTGCGAACTGGATGCGGGACTCGGCCGCATCCACCGCCGAGCGCACCGCGCCGTGATGCGGGCTGCGCGTGCAGGCCGGGTCTGCCGCCTCGGCATCCTGGGTCAGCATCCAGGCCTGACAGCGGCAGCCACCGAGATCGCGCTCCTTGTGCTCGCAGCTGCGGCAGGGCTCCTTCATCCAGCCCGTGCCGCGATAACGCTGAAAGCCGTCGGACGCGTACCAGCCCTGTTCGACCGAGGTCTCCCGCACGTTCGGGAACTGCAGCCCGGGCAGCATGCGTGCGGTGTGGCAGGGCAGCATCGCGCCATCGGGTGCGACGGTCAGCATGGTCGAGCCCCAACCGTTGACGCAGCGCTTGACCGTGCCCTCGTGGTAGTCCGGCGCGACGAAGAAGATGCGCATGCGGCCGTCCAGCCGCCGCCGCCACTCATCGGTCACCCGCTCGGCCTCGACCAGCTGGGCCCGCGAGGGCAGCAGCTGGTCACGGTTGAGCATGGCCCAGCTGTAGTACTGGGTGTTGGCCAGCTCCAGGTACTCGGCACCGCAGTCGGCCGCCATCGCGATGATGCGGTCGATGTGATCGATGTTCAGGCGATGGATGACGACGTTCATCACCATCGGCCAGCCCTGCTCCTTGAGCAGTCCCGCCACCCGCTGCTTGAGATCGAAGGTGCGGGTGTGCGAGAGGAAGTCGTTCATCTCCCGCGTCGAGTCCTGGAAGCTCAGCTGCACGTGGTCGAGCCCGGCGGCCTTCAGCGCGGCCGCCCGCTCGCGCGTCAACCCGACGCCCGACGTGAGGAGGTTGGTGTAGTAGCCCAGGCGACGCGCCTCGGCGACCAGCTCCTCCAGGTCATCGCGCAGCAGTGGCTCGCCGCCGGAAAAGCCGCATTGCACCGCCCCGAGCGCACGGGCCTCGCGCAGCACGCGCAGCCAGTCGGCCGTGCCCAGCTCATCCTCATGTCGCGCGTAATCGACCGGGTTGTAGCAGAACACGCAGTGCAGCGGGCAGCGGTAGGTCAGCTCGGCCAGCAGCCACAGCGGCGGGCCGGGACGCTCAAGGCTCGGATCGGAGGACATCGGCGTGAGGCGCTCGTGGATCAATGCGGCCGGTCGAGCACCAGCCAGCGCTGCTGACGGGCGATGGCGACGAAGCCCAGCACGTCGGCCGTCAGGCCGGTGGTCGCGAACTCGGTCTCCAGCTCGGTGATGAGGGCGGACAGCGTGCGCTGGCCATCGCAGCGGCTGAGGATCTCACCGGCACTGCCGTTGAGCCGCACCATGCCTTCCGGATAAAGCAGCACCCAGGCCTGCTGGGCCTGCTCGTACTGCAGGCGGAAGCCCTCGCCGATGGCGGGCCGGGCGGCCAGCAGCGCCGCATCCGGGGCGTCAGGCGCCGCGGCGGTCGTCGCGTCGACCGGGCTGTCCGCGTTCATGCGACCTCCTGCGGCGCTCGCGCCAGACCCTCGGCCGCCGACTGCGGATCGACCCCGTAGCGCAGCGCCATCGCGTCATTCATCGCCCACAGGATGTCGAGCTTCATCTGCAGCACGTCGAGCGCGCGCTGCTGCTGGGCCCGCGTGGTGAACCACGACAGCGTGACCTCCAGCCCCTGCTCGACATCGCGCCGCGCCTGGCTGACCCGGTTGCGGAAGTACTGCAGCCCGTCATGTGCGATCCACGGGTAGTGCTCGGGCCAGGTGGCCAGGCGCTGCTTGTGGATCTCGGGCGCGAACAGCTCGGTCAGCGACGAGCACACCGCCTCCTGCCAGGGCGCGCGGCGCGCGAAGTGCACGTAGTGGTCGACGGCGAAGCGAACGGCGGGGATCGCGTGGCGCTCGTCGAGGATCTCCTCGCGGCTCAGGCCGGTGGCCTCGCCCAGGCGCAGCCAGGCCTCGATGCCGCCCGGATCGTTGATGCCGCCGATCTCGAAGCCGTCATGGTCGAGGATGCGCTGGATCCAGCTGCGGCGCACGTCGCGGTCCGGGCAGTTGGCCAGGATGGCCGCGTCCTTGATCGGGATCGCGACCTGGTAGAGGAAGCGGTTGGCGACCCAGCCGCGCACCTGCTCGGGGCTGGCCCGGCCGCGGTTGAGCATCAGGTTGAACGGATGGTGGATGTGGTAGCTGCGGCCGCGCTCGCGCAGCCGGGCCTCGAATTCCTCGCGGCTCCAGGCCAGACCCGGGGTGCTCATGTCGGTCTCCTTGACTTGGCGGTCAGCCAGGATGGCTCACAAGTCGATCAGCAGGCCGTCCTCGGCCACTTCGATGCGGTGGCGCGCCAGTTCGGCACGCTGCGGTGCATCCTCGTCGAGGATGGGATTGGTGTTGTTGATGTGGATGAGCACGCGGCGCGTGGCGGCGGGCAGCGTGTCCAGCAGCGCGATCATCCCGTCCGGGCCGGACTGCGGCAGGTGGCCGATCTCGCGCGCGTGCTTGCGCGAGATGCCCAGCCGCACCATCTCGTCGTCGGTCCAGAAGGTGCCGTCGACCATCACTGCATCGGCCGCGTGCAGCGCGTCGATGACGGCCGGCGAGCGTTCGCCCAGGCCGGGGGCGTAGAACAGGCTGCGGCCGCTGTGCGTGTCGCGGATCTCGAGGCCGATGTTGTCGCCCGGCACGCCGGCCTCGCGGTGCGGCGAGTAAGGCGCGGCCTTGCTGTCGAGCGCCAGGGCCCGGAACTGCACCCCCTCGACCCCTGGCACCTCGAAGCGCGTCCCGTCGAGCGCGATGCGATGGCGATCGACACCGCAGTAATGGCCCAGCACGTTGAGCAGCGGGTAGCCGGTCGTCAGGTCCTCGGCCACCGGATCGGTGCACCACAGCGGCAGCGGCACGCCGCGCTCGCGCAGCATCACCAGACCGGTGACATGGTCGACCTGACCGTCGCACAACACGACGCCGGCGATCGGTGTGTGGCGCTGCGCGGCGGCATCGGCCGGCCGTGGCCACAGCACCGGCTGCTGGCGGATCTGCGTCAGCACGTCGGGCGAGGCGTTGATCAGCACGCCCGGCCCCTCGGCTCGCGCCTGGACGAAGATCGACGATTGCGTGCGCGGCTTGGCCCGCACGGTGCCGGCCCGCAGGCCGGCGCAGTTGCGGCAGTGGCAGTTCCACTGCGGGAAGCCGCCTCCGGCGGCCGCGCCCAGGACGGTGATGCGCATCGTTGGCAGGACCCGGAGCGGGTCAGGTCTCGGAAGAGGAGGAGGAAGAACGGCGGACCGTGGCGGCTGGCCGGGCGCCACCGATGGCACGGCGCCAGCATCGGTGCGACCGGTGCTGGCGCCGTGGCATGCGCACGAGGGGTCGGAGGGGCCGTGACACAGGCGCCAGGCCTGGGTCGGCCCCCACGAATCCGATCAGCGGGCGGCCACGTACATCGTGATCTCGAAGCCGAAGCGCAGGTCGGTCGCGGCGGGGGTCTGCCAGGTCTTGGTCATCACGGTCTCCTGAAGATGGGTGGAAGGTGTCACCGGCGGACCGCCGGGCGGATGCCCGGCCGGTCCGGTGCCGGGTGCCGCCCGGACAGGACCGGCACAGGGCTGCATCGTGGCGCAGCACGCCGGCCGGCGACAGCCGGACAGCCATGAAAGCGCACTCCAGAAAATCTTGAATCGACCCTCGGGTTCCCCTGGGGGCACCCCGGCCGCCGGCCTGCGGCACGCCGCTTACCATGCGGCCGTCTCCGCACCGAGTCCCTCGCCCGCGATGCCACCCCCCACCTCGCCCACCGCCGATCGCCCCGAGCCCGTGCCGCCAGGCACGACCGGCAGTGGCGCGATGGCGCCGCCCGAGGTCTTCGATCGCGAACGGCTGACGCTGGCCGACGGCCAGCAGATGTGCATCCACCACGCCGGACAGCCCGGCGGACGGCCGCTGCTGGTGCTGCACGGCGGCCCCGGTTCGGCGCAGTCTCCCGCCTTGTGGCAGGCCTGCGCCGGCCTGCCCGTCCACCTGATCGCACCGGACCAGCGGGGTTGCGGCCAGAGCCGTCCCGTCGGCGCGGCCAGTCTGTGGGCATCGGCAGCGGATGGCCTGCGCACGCCGGCCAACACCCTGCCGCTGCTGCTCGACGACCTGCGCCGGCTGCACCACCACCTGAGGCCACGATTGGCGCGCGCGCGCTGGGGCGTGCTCGGCGGTTCCTGGGGCGCGACGCTGGCCCTGGCGCATGCGGTCGATGCCCCGTCGCAGGTCGATGGTCTGGTGCTGCGGGCGACCTTCGTCGGCCGGCCGCGCGACGTCGCCGCCTTCTTCGGCATCGGCACCGATGCGCTCGACGGCCTGCTGGCCCGGCTGGCGCAGGATCTGGACAGCGCGGACCCGCAACGCGTGGCCCGCACCGCACGGCACTGGTGGGCCTGGGAGCGCCGCCAGGCCCTCGGCGCGACGGCCTGGCGCCAGGCCCTGGCCGCCGGCACGATCAGC
>JAUPTP010000239.1 GCA_030918015.1 Pseudomonadota bacterium | reverse complement strand
GTAGATGCAGCTCGAGCCCAGGAACATCAGCCGCTGCACGCCCGCCAGGTGCGCGCCGTGGATCAGGTTCGCCTCGATCATCAGGTTCTGGTAGATGAAGTCGGCGCGGTGGAGGTTGTTGGCCTGGATGCCGCCCACCCGCGCGGCGGCGATGAAGATGTAGTCGGGCCGCTCCTCGGCCAGGAAGGCCTGCACCGCGTGCGGGTCGAGCAGATCCAGCTCGGCGCGGCTGCGGGTGAGGATGTTCGTGTAGCCACCCGCCTGCAGCCGGCGCACCAGCGCGCTGCCGACCATGCCGCGGTGGCCGGTGACGAAGAGCTTCGAGGAGAGAGACAGGGCGCTCATGCTTCAGGAGGAAAACAGCGGGACCAGCATCCCGAATTGAAAATCTGGTGCCATTTCACGACAAATCCGGATCCTAAGCGAGCCGTCGCGTGACAAGTCTTCCGGATTGAGCACTGTTTCCGCGGCTGCCCCGCTCACCGCCCGAGCCTCAGCATGGTCCAATCGCGGCCTGACATGAGTGCCGAAATTCCAGTCCACCGTCAAGCCAGTGCACCCCGGGTCGAGCGGCCCGCCAGTGTGCCGCTGGGTGCGCTGGCGTTCTCGTCGCCGCCGCCCTCGGTGCCGGTGTTCCTGGCCGCGCTGCTCGAGCCGCTGCTGGCGGTGGGCACCTTCCTTGCGGTGCATTTCGCCCAGGGTCACATGCTGGACCGGGCCTCGATGCTGCTGAGCATCCTGGTGATGCTGCTGGTCTTCCCTGGCACCAACCGCTTCCACGAGAACCGGCTCAATGCCCTGGTGGACCTGTGCGCCGCCTGGGCAGCCGTGGTGACCATCCTGATGCTGTGCGGTTTCGCGACCAGCAGCTTCGCCTTCTTCGATCAGGACGTGCTGGTCTGGTGGGTGAGCCTGACGCCGGTCGTGCAGTACCTGGCGGTGCTGGCGGGCGGCGCCCTGATGCGCCGCCATGCGCTGCGCCCCGAGACGCGCCGCCCCGCCCTGGTGGTGGGCGCAGGCGACCTGGGCGCGCAGGTCGGCCAGATGCTGAGAAAGCGCAAGTCCTTCGGCCACGACTTCATCGGCTACCTGGAAGACCGCGAGCCGATCCGGTGCGCCCCCGGCACCCGAGAGCATGTCGTGGGCCGGCTCGCCGACTGCATCGACTGCATCCGCCGCCACGGCATCAAGGACGTCTACATCACGCTGCCGCTGAGCTCGCAGCCACGCATCGAGCGCCTGATGACCTCGCTGCAGGACAGCGCCGTCTCGATCTACTTCGTGCCCGACGTCTTCGGCATCAACGTCATCCAGGGCCGCATGCGCAACATGGGCGGGCTGCCGGTGGTCAGCCTGCTCGAGAGCCCCTTCATCGGGCTCAACGGCCTGATCAAGCGGGTGTCGGACATCGTGCTGGCCAGCCTGATCCTGGTGCTGATCTCGCCCCTGCTGGTGCTGGTGGCGATCGGCGTGCGCCTGAGCTCGCCCGGGCCGATCGTGTTCCGGCAGAAGCGCGGCGGCCTCGACGGGGAAGACATCGTCGTCTACAAGTTCCGCTCGATGCGGGTGATGGAGGACGGCGAGCGCGTCACGCAGGCCAGCCGGGGCGACCCGCGCATCACGCGCTTCGGCGCCTTCATCCGCCGCACCTCGCTCGACGAGCTGCCGCAGTTCATCAACGTGCTGCAGGGACGCATGAGCATCGTGGGCCCGCGCCCGCATGCGGTGGCCCACAACGAGCAGTACCGGGCGCTGGTGCGCGCCTACATGCTGCGCCACAAGGTCAAGCCGGGCATCACCGGCTGGGCCCAGGTCAACGGCCTGCGCGGCGAGACCGAGACGGTCGACAAGATGGCCGAGCGGGTGCGCCACGACATCGAGTACCTGCGCAACTGGTCGCTGCTCATGGACCTGCGCATCATCGCGCGGACCATCAAGCTCACGCTGACGGACCGCAACGCCTACTGAGCGCCTTACCAGGACACTTCGCGGTCCGGCGTGGCGCCGATGCGGTGGATCGTCAGGTCGGCGCCCTCGAATTCCTCCTCCTGCGACAGGCGCAGGCCGACGGTCGCCTTAATCAGGCCGTAGACCGCGAAGCCCCCGCCCAGCGCCCAGGCCACCGCCATCAGCGTGCCCACGGTCTGGCTGGCCAGACTGACCCCGCCCAGGCCGCCCAGCGCCTTCTGGCCGAACAGGCCGCAGGCGATGCCGCCCCAGGCGCCGCACAGGCCGTGCAGCGGCCACACGCCCAGCACGTCGTCGATCTTCCAGCGGTTCTGGGTCAGGGTGAAGAGCTGGACGAAGATGGCGCCGGCCACCCCGCCGACCACCAGCGCGCCGATCGGGTGCATCAGGTCGGAGCCCGCGCACACCGCCACCAGCCCGGCCAGCGGGCCGTTGTAGACGAAGCCGGGGTCGTTGCGGCCCATCATCGCCGCCACCAGCGTGCCGCCGACCATCGCCATCAGCGAGTTGACCGCCACCAGGCCGGAGATCTTGTCGATGGTCTGCGCGCTCATCACGTTGAAGCCGAACCAGCCCACCGCCAGCACCCACGAGCCCAGCGCGAGAAAAGGGATGCTCGAGGGCGGATGCGCCGACATCGCGCCGTCCTTGCGGTAGCGGTTCGAGCGCGCGCCCAGCAGCAGCACCGCCGCCAGCGCGATCCAGCCGCCGACCGCATGCACGATCACGCTGCCGGCAAAGTCATGGAACTCGGCGCCGAACGCGCCCTTCAGCCAGGCCTGCACGCCGAACTTCTGGTTCCAGGCCACGCCCTCCGACAGCGGATAGACCAGCCCGACGATCAGCACCGTGGCCAGCGACTGCGGATGGAAGCGCGCGCGCTCGGCGATGCCGCCCGAGATGATCGCGGGAATGGCCGCCGCGAAGGTCAGCAGGAAGAAGAACTTGACCAGCTCGTAGCCGTTCTTCTGCGCCAGCACCTCGGCGCCGCTGAAGAAGTCCACGCCATAGGCCACCGAGTAGCCGACCAGGAAATAGGCCAGCGTCGAGATGGCGAAGTCGACCAGGATCTTGACCAGCGCATTGACCTGGTTCTTCTTGCGCACCGTGCCGAGCTCCAGGAAGGCGAAGCCGGCGTGCATGGCCAGGACCATGATGGCCCCCAGCAGGATGAAGAGCGCATCCGCGCCCTGTTTCAACGTGTCCATGGTTGTCTTGGGCCCTGAAAAGGGTGAATGGAGGTGGGACGCATCGTGTCGTCCGCCTGTCTTTGCACCATCATGATGCGCCTGCGGATCGCACGAAGCGCACCACGCAAGCACAAAACGTGCCATATTGGTGCAATCAAAGCCTGCATTTCGGGCCGAATCAGTGCCCTTTTTTTGGTCACCCAGGCTGACGCCGGGAATTGCGCCGCACAGATCATGTGCACAAGCATCAAAACAGTGCGGACAAGCACCCAGCTTGCGCATCACACCGGCGCTCATCCTGGACCCGGCCGATCTGCGGCACCGCTACAATCCCCTCCCCGGTGTGCATCCCAGTCAGGACGCCGGGAGTCGCATCGGACTCGAATCGCAATCCGCGTCGCCCTCGACTGGCGCTTCCCTTGCGGGAGGACGGCAGGCGGCGCCGCCTGCACCCGTCATCCGGGTGCCTCTTCATGACGTTTGACGAACTGGGCCTGGCCCAGCCCCTCCTTCGCGCCATCCGCGAACAAGGCTACGACACCCCCACCCCGATCCAGCAGCAGGCGATTCCCGCGGTTCTCGCCGGCGGCGATCTGCTCGCCGGCGCGCAGACCGGCACCGGCAAGACGGCAGGCTTCACGCTGCCGCTGCTGCACCGCCTGGCCTCCAGCCATCCGGTCAAGGACAGCAAGGGCCGCTGGGCGATCCGCGCGCTGATCCTCACCCCCACCCGCGAACTCGCCGCCCAGGTCGAGGAGAGCGTGCGCAACTACGGCAAGCATCTCAAGCTCTCGAGCATGGTGATGTTCGGCGGCGTCGGCATGGGCCCGCAGATCGACCGCCTCAAGCGCGGCGTCGACATCCTGGTGGCCACGCCGGGCCGGCTGCTCGACCACCACCAACAAGGCACGCTGGACCTGAGCCGCGTCGAGTTCTTCGTGCTCGACGAGGCCGACCGCATGCTCGACATGGGCTTCGTGCATGACATCAAGAAGGTGCTGGCGGTCCTGCCCAAGCAGAAGCAGAGCCTGCTGTTCTCGGCCACCTTCAGCGACGAGATCAAGGCGCTGGCCGAGCGGCTGCTGAACCAGCCGCGCGTCATCGAGGTGGCGCGCCGCAACACCACCGCCGAGACGATCGCGCAGCGCATCATCACCGTCGGCCGCGAGAAGAAGAAGGATCTGCTGATCCATCTGATCAAGTCGCAGGACTGGCACCAGGTGCTGGTGTTCACCCGCATGAAGCACGGCGCCAACCGCCTGTGCGAGCACCTGAACAAGGCCGGCATTTCCGCGATGGCGATCCACGGCAACAAGAGCCAGGGCGCGCGCACCAAGGCGCTGGCCGACTTCAAGAGCGGCGAGCTGTGCGTGCTGGTGGCCACCGACATCGCGGCGCGCGGCATCGACATCGACCAGCTGCCGCATGTCATCAACTACGAGCTGCCGAACGTGCCCGAGGACTATGTGCACCGCATCGGCCGCACCGGCCGCGCCGGCGCGCAGGGCGAGGCGCTGTCGCTGGTGTGCATGGACGAGGAAGGCTTCCTCGCCGACATCGAGAAGCTGATCAAGCGCAGCATCCCGCGCGAGACGGTGGCCGGCTTCGAGGCGCCGGCGGGCGAGCGGGCCGAGCCGATCCAGATCGGCCGGCGCACGCTCAACGGCGGCGCCCGGGGCGGCGGCAGCCAGCCGGGCGGCTCGAACCGCGGTGCGCGGCCGGGTGCGAACGCCGGCTCTGCCCGTCCG
>JAUPTP010000238.1 GCA_030918015.1 Pseudomonadota bacterium | reverse complement strand
TGCGTCACGAGAATGATGCGCTGCACGCCGTCGGCCTGGAGCCGTGGCACCAGCTGCGCGGCGTTCTGGCGCGTGTCGCGCGAGCGCGATTCGGTCCAGGTCAGGCGGCTGCCGTAGTCATCCATGAGGATGCGCGCGGCCGTCTCGGCCTCGGTGGCCTCGCCGAACTGGCCCCAGCCGACGCCACCGCTGTAGGCCAGCGGCTGGCCGGTGCGCCGCGCCAGCCAGACGCCATAGTGCAGGCGCACCATCGCCTGCTGCGTCAGCATCGCGCTGCCGTATTCCGGCGAGAGGCGATGCCGTCCGGCCCCCAGCACCACGATGGCGCTGGCCGGCGTGCTGGGTTCGTGCATCAGGGCGCGGATGCCCGGCGCGTTGAGCGCCTGCGGCGGGCGCAGCACATGGTCCTGCAGCCACCGTGCCGTGCCGCTGCTGCACATCAGCCACAGCACCAGCGCGCTCAGCAGGATGAGGGCGCGGCCTGTCCGGCGATGCCAGCGCATCAGCCCCAGGCCCAGCGGAATCAGCAGCAGCAGGCTGGCGGGCGGCTGGATCAGCGCGGCGAGGGTCGGTTTCCAGGAGGGATCAAGCACAGGCAGTCGGTGTGGGGAAGGGACACATCTGGTAACGCTGCGATTCTGTGCGTCACAAGCCCCTCGGGCAGGCGCCGCCACCGTGGTCAGGCCGTGTTATTGCGCAATATTCACTTCTGGGTGCCCGATCTGGGGGGCGGCCGGTCCTTTTGAGTACCTGGCGTGTTCACGGCGCCAGCCGCAGTCGCTGCCAGCCGCCGGCCTCGTCGCGCTGGTAGACCAGCCGGTCGTGCAGGCGGGACTTGCGCCCTTGCCAGAACTCCCAGCGGTCCGGTTCGAGCCGGAAGCCGCCCCAGTGGGGGGGGCGCGGGGGCGTCAGGCCGTGACGCGCAGCCGCCTTGGCCGCGTTGGCGACGAGGACGGCGCGCGACTCGATCGGCTGGCTCTGCGGCGAGGCCCAGGCGCCCAGGCGCGAGTCGAGCGGGCGCGAGGCGTAGTAGGCGTCCGACTCGGCCTCGGCGACCCGCTCGACCCGGCCTTCGATGCGCACCACGCGTTCCATCTCGACCCAGTGGAACTGCAGCGCGGCCCAGGGATGGACGGCGAGTTCGCGGCCCTTGCGGCTGTCGTAGTTGGTGTACCAGACCAGGCCGCGGGCGTCATAGTCCTTGATCAGCACGATGCGGCTCGACGGTCGGCCGCCTTCGCCGACGGTGGCCAGCGTCATCGCATTGGGCTCGGGGATGCCGGCGTCGAGCGCCGCGCGGAACCAGTGTTCGAACTGTTGCAGCGGCTCGGCGCCGGCCTGGGCCTCGTCGAGCTCGCCGGTCTCGTAGCTCTTGCGCAGATGGGCGATGTCCTTCATGCCGCCAGTATGCGGCATGCCACCCCCGGTGCTGGTGATCCCCCGTAAGTGAAGCCACCACTTCCTTCGGAGGCGCTTGTCGGATCCGATACGGGCATGATCGCACTGCAGCATTTCCGTTCGACGCACCGGGGGCGGGCATGAGCGCGGCCCGCTCGCTGCCGACGGTGGTGGTCCTGGCCGCCGGGGCCGGGGGGCGTTTTGGCGGCGGCGTCGCCAAGCTGGCCAGCCCGCTGGGGGCGTCCACGGTGCTGGCGCAGACGCTGGAGTCGGTGCTGGCGGCGGGGCTGCCGCTGGTGGTCGTGACGGTGGCGCCGCTGGTCGGGCTGGTGCGCGAGGTGGTGGCCTCGCGCGACATCGTGCTGCTGCCTCAGGTGGGCTCCGCCACCCGCGAGCCGCTGGGGGTGGGCTACTCGATGGCGACGGGGGTCTGCGCGCGGGCCCAGTCCTGCGGCTGGATGATGCTGCCGGGCGACATGCCGCGCGTGCGACCGCAGACGCTGCGGGGGGTGGCGCACCAGCTCGGGCGGGGCGTGGCCCCGATCGTGTACGCGCAGCACCGCGGCCGTGCCGGTCATCCGGTGGCCTTGTCGGTCGAGATGTACAACGAGCTCTCGCGGCTGACGGGCGACCAGGGGCTGCGCCGCCTGCTGGCGCGCTACCCTTCAGCGCCGGTCGAGACGGGCGACCCCGGCGTGCTGGTCGACATCGACACCCGCGACGATCTCGCCCGGCTGATCGCGGCCGAGCCGGCGCCCGCGGTCCGTCAGGCCATGGCCTTCGGCCAGTGCGACCAGGCGTGAGACCGCGGCGTCGCGGATGCCCAGCTCGTCCAGACGCACGGCGGTGCGCAGCAGGTAGTCGAGCGTGCTGCCGTAGCGGCCCCGGGCCGCGCGCAGGATCTGCAGCATCTGCGCGTCCTCGAGCGGGCCGGCATGGCTGGGATGGTCGGTGCGAAGCGTGAAGGCCAGCGCCGGCGTCGTGCCGCGCACGGTGCGGCAGTCCAGCCAGCGCGGCTGGTAGACGCCGCCGCCGGGCATCTCGCGCTCCCAGAGCGCGTCGAGCGTGGCGTGGGCCCGGGCATCGGCGGCGCGGTGCAGCTCGCCGCGGCAGGAGCCGCCGGCCAGGAGCGCGAACACCAGGCCGGGCTGCTCCGGGGTGCCGCGGTTCACCCGCGAGCGCATGCGCAGCGCCCGGTGCCAGCCGTGGACCCGCGCGGCGATGCACTCCACCGGTGCGAAGGCCGGCCGCCACAGCAGCGAGGCATAGGCGAAGACCTGCAGGCCGTGGCCACGGCGCAGGTGCGTCTCGAGATCGTCATGGATGCGCGACAGGCAGGTCGCGGCGTCGGGGGGCAGGTCCATGCGGGCAGTGTCGCGGCAGTGGTGCCTTCGCCACAAGCCGGTGCGGACGTGAATTCGTGCCGTCGTGCGCCGTAGACTGGTTCGTCGATGGATGAGCCAGGAGCGCCGGGATGGGGGAAGACGATCGGGACGAGAGCCGCCGCGTGGGGCTCTGGGTGGTGTTTGTCTGCGTGGCGGTGCTGCTGCTGGGCGTGCTCGGCCTGGCGGTGTCGCGCACGATGGCGAACCGGCCTCAGGGGGGCGCTTCCGCGGTCCCTCAGGTCGAGCTGGCGCCCTCCGGGCCGCCGCTGGCCGTGCTCTATTTCGAGATCGGCTCGGCCACGCTGACGCCGCGCGATGCCGGCATGCTCGAGGAGGTGGTGCAGGTGCTGGGCAGCCCGTCGTCGCGGCGCGTGCTGCTGTCGGGCTACCACGATGCCAGCGGCGACCCCGAGCGCAATGCCGCGCTGGCCCGGCAGCGTGCCCAGGCGGTGCGCGACGCCCTGATCGTGGCCGGCGTGCCGCTGCAGCAGGTGCTGATGCGCCGGCCGCAGCGCACCACCGGCACCGGCGCCAGCCGCGAGGCCCGTCGCGTCGAGATCCGCATCGTCGATGCCCCCGGATCGGGGCGCGGACTGGCCGAATGATTTGACGATGTAACCGGGTTACGCTGTAATCGTCCGAAAGTTTCAGGGCCGTGCCAGGCCAGCCAACCGCCATGAAATCCCAGATCGCCGACATCACCGCCCGCATCCGCGAACGCAGCCAGCCGCTGCGCCAGGCCTACCTCGAGCGCACCCGCGCCATGGCCGCGCGCCCGCGCGGAGCCGACCGGATGGGCTGCGCCAACGTCGCGCACGCCTTCGCGGCGCTGCCGGGCTCGGACAAGTTCCGCGTCGTGGCCGAGCGGGCGCCCAACATCGGCGTCATCACCGCCTACAACGACATGCTGTCGGCCCACCAGCCCTACGAGGGCTTTCCGGCGCTGATCCGCGACGAGGCGCGCCGCCTCGGCGCCACGGTGCAGGTCGCCGGCGGGGTGCCCGCGATGTGCGACGGCGTCACCCAGGGCCTGCCGGGCATGGAGCTGAGCCTGTTCTCGCGCGACAACATCGCGATGGCCACCGCGGTGGGCCTGACGCACGACGTGTTCGACGCGGCGCTGCTGCTGGGCGTGTGCGACAAGATCGTGCCGGGCCTCTTGATCGGCGCGCTGCACTTCGGCCATCTGCCCTGCGTGTTCGTGCCGGCCGGGCCGATGTCGACCGGCCTGTCCAACAGCGAGAAGTCCAAGGTGCGCGAGCAGTTCGCGCAAGGCCTGGTCGGGCGCGACAAGCTGCTCGAGGCGGAATCCGCCGCCTACCACGGCGCCGGCACCTGCACCTTCTACGGCACCGCCAACTCCAACCAGATGCTGCTGGAGGCGATGGGCCTGCATGTGCCGGGCGCCGCCTTCATCCACCCGCACGAGGGCCTGCGCGAGCAGCTCACCCGCGAGGCGGTGCGCAGCGTGCTGGCGATCCGCCAGGGCGGCGCGCGCTACACCCCGATCGGCGAGCTGGTCGACGAGCGCTGCATCGTCAACGCGATGGTGGCGCTGCTGGCCACCGGCGGCTCGACCAACCACCTGATCCACTGGGTCGCGGTGGCGCGCTCGGCCGGCATCCTCATCGACTGGACCGATTTCTCCGAGCTCTCGGCTGCCACGCCGCTCTTGGCGCGGGTCTATCCGAACGGCAAGGCCGACGTGAACCAGTTCCAGGCCGCCGGCGGCCCCGGCTTCGTGCTGCGCGAGCTGCTCGATTCGGGCTGCCTGCACGGCGACGTGCTGACGGTGGCCGAGGGCGGCATGGCCGCCTATGGCCGCGTGCCGCAGCAGAGCGCGGACGGCGTGCTGTCCTGGCGCGATCTGCCGGCAACCCCGATCGATGACCAGATCGTGCGCACCGCAGGCGCCCCGTTCAGCGAAAGCGGCGGCCTGAAGCTGCTGGCCGGCAACCTGGGCCGTGGCGTCATGAAGGTCAGCGCGGTGCCCGAGGACCGCCATGTGGTCGAGGCGCCCGCGATCGTCTTCGACAGCCAGGAGGCGCTGCAGCAGGCCTTCAAGCGCGGCGAGCTCGAGCGCGACTTCGTCGCCGTCGTGCGCTTCCAGGGTCCGCGTGCCAAT
>JAUPTP010000003.1 GCA_030918015.1 Pseudomonadota bacterium | reverse complement strand
GACCCAGATGGTGATGGCCAGCGGCAGCCAGACCAGCAGGCCGGCGATGATGTATTTCTTCACGGCAGTCCGATCAGGAGCGGCTCGGGATTCGGCAGGGCAGGATCAGTGGCAGGCGCACGAGCCGCCGCACGGCGTCGAGGGCGAGGCCGAAGCCGCCTCCCCGCCCGCGCCGGACTCGGAAGCGCCCGAGCTGCCGCTGTCGGCGGCCGCCGGCGCTGCGGTCGCGGTCGCGCCGCCGGCCACGCTGGCGCCACCCGAGCCACCGCGGAAATCAGTCACATACCAGCCCGAGCCCTTGAGCTGGAAACCGGCCGCGGTGACCTGCTTGGAGAAGGCCTCGGCCCCGCAGGCCGGGCAGGTGGTGAGCACCGGATCGGACATCTTCTGCAGCACGTCTTTCGCGTGCCCGCAGGAGGAACAACGATAGGCGTAGATCGGCATCGCTAAACCCTTGATTCGAAACAGGAATTATAGTCAGTGGAGCATCATGCGCACCAAGGCTGCGGCCGAGACCACCCCCAGCACGAAGCCGGCGACCAGCCAGCCCGCCGTCTGCAGCAGGCGATTGGTGCGGCGCTGCTCGTGCAGCAGGGCCTGCAGCAGCTCCCGGCTGGCCGCCTCGCCGCCGCTCGGGCCGGCCGCCGCCTGCGCCTTGAGCGCATCATGCAGCAGCCGTGGCAGCGCCGGCAGGTACTGCGCATAGCGCGGCGCCTCCTGGCGCAGCTGGTGGGCCAGCGCGCGCCAGCCGATCTGCTCGTTCATCCAGCGCTCGAGGAAGGGCTTGGCGGTGCTCCAGAGGTCCAGCTCGGGGTCGAGCTGGCGGCCCAGGCCCTCGACGTTGAGCAGCGTCTTCTGCAGCAGCACCAGCTGCGGCTGGATCTCGACATTGAAGCGGCGCGAGGTCTGGAACAGCCGCATCAGCACCTGGCCGAGCGAGATGTCCTTGAGCGGGCGGTCGAAGTGCGGCTCGCAGACCGCGCGGATCGCGCCTTCGAGCTCGTCGGCGCGGGTGGTCGGCGGCACCCAGCCGGATTCGATGTGCAGCTCGGCCACCCGGCGGTAGTCGCGCTGGAAGAAGGCGAGGAAGTTCTGCGCCAGGTATTCCTTGTCGCGCGCATCGAGCGTGCCGACGATGCCGAAGTCCAGCGCGATGTAGCGCTGGAAGGTCGCCGGCGCCAGCGACACCATGATGTTGCCCGGGTGCATGTCGGCGTGGAAGAAGCCGTCGCGGAACACCTGGGTGAAGAAGATGGTCACGCCGTCGCGCGCCAGCCTGGGGATGTCGACGCCGGCCTCGCGCAGCCGGTCGGTCTGGCTGATCGGCACGCCGAACATGCGCTCCATCACCAGCACCTCGGCCGAGCTGAGGTCCCAGATCATCTCCGGCACCATCAGCAGGTCCAGGCCGTCCATGTTGCGGCGCAGCTGCGCGGCGTTGGCCGCCTCGCGGCCGAGGTCGAGCTCGTCGTGCAGGTACTTGTCGAACTCGGCGACCACCTCGCGCGGGCGCAGGCGCCGGCCGTCGGCCGACAGGCGCTCGAGCCAGCGCGCGCCGGTGCGCAGCAGCCCCAGGTCGGCATCGATCACCTCGAGCACGCCGGGACGCAGCACCTTGACCGCCACCTGGCGGCCGTCGTGCAGCACGCCGAAATGCACCTGCGCGATCGAGGCGCTGGCCACCGGATCGGCATCGAACTGCGCAAACACCGCCTCGATCGGCCGGCCGAGCGACTTCTCGATCAGCTGGCGTGCCAGCGCGCTGGAGAACGGCGGCACGCGGTCCTGCAGCCGGGCCAGCTCGTCGGCGATGTCGGGCGGCATCAAGTCGCGCCGGGTGGACAGCACCTGGCCGAACTTGACGAAGATCGGACCGAGCCGCTCGAAGGCCAGGCGCAGGCGCACGCCGCGCGGCGCGTCGAGCCGCCGGCCGATCGACAGCACACGCGCCAGCGCGCGCAGCAGCGGGTGGCTGAACTGCGTCAGCACCAGCTGGTCCATGCCGTGGCGCAGCATCACCCACGCGATCAGCGCGAGCCGGGGCCAGTTCCTCATGATGGATGCGGCAGAGGCCGGATCAGGCCGGGCGGCGCACGCGCTGCACGAAGGCACCGACGGTCTGCGCCAGCCCGCCGCCCAGGCGGCCGAGCAGGCGCGCCGGGCCGTCGCCGATCAGGCGGGCCAGATCGTCCTCGAGGTCCCAGCGCAGGTTCTCGGCCAGCCAGGCGACCTCGGCGGCGAAGGCGGCGTCGCCGCGGATGTCCATCGGCGGGCGCCCTGCCATGCCGGCCAGGCCCCAGCGCAGCATCTCGCCGCCGTCGAGCGTGACCACCAGCGTTTCTTCCTCGCCGACGCCGACCGGCACCAGCAGCAGGTCCTCGTCCAGCTCGAGCAGGCCGGCCGGGGTCACGCGCCAGACCGCGCGCGGCGGCGCCGGCAGCAGCGCCGGCCACTGGCGCCACTGCACGCCGATCGAGCGGCCGACATGGCCGAGCAGGCGGCGGGTGGCCTCCGGCTCGGCGGCCAGCACATGGTTGAGCAGCAGCGTGACGCGGCCGAGGGCCTCGCGACCGAGGGGTTCGAGCAGGGCTTGCAACATGGCGGCGATTGTAGGCGGGGCGGTCTGCCCCCCGCCGTCAGGCCGGGACATCGCGGGTCAGACGCCAGGCGTTGACCAGACCGTCCAGCAGGGCATCGCGCCGCAGCGTCCAGCCCGGCACCCGCAGATCCTCGGCGCGGATCGCCCACTCGGGCCGGCGGGTGCGCGCCCACAGCGACAGCACCCAGGCGCCCTGCCCCAGCGCCGGCCCCAGGCGGGCGCGCAGCGCCGCGGCGGCCTGCGGCGTCATCGCGGCATCGGGCTCGACCAGCAGCAGCGTGCCGCCCTCGGCCACCCGCGCCAGCAGCCGCCGCAGCCCCGCGGCGCGGTCATCCAGCACCACCAGCAGCGATGCGGCCGAGACCACGTCGAAGCGCGGCCCCGCGCCGCCGCCGGGCGGATCGGCCAGCAGATCGGCCGCCTCGAAGGTGGCGGACGAACCGGCGCGGCGGCCTTGGCGGCGCGCCTGCGCGACCATCGCCGGATCGAGGTCGGTGCCCAGCACGCGGTAGCCGCGCTCGGCCGCCAGGCGCGCCACCAGCCCGGGGCCGCAGCCCACATCGAGCCAGTGCGCGCCCGGCGCCGGTGCCGGCAGCAGCGCGACCGCCTCGCGGTGCAGCGCACGGTAGAAGTCCGCCGCCTGCACCCGGGCGAAGAACCAGGCCGAGAGCGCGCTCATGGGCGCCGGTCTCCGGACAATCTCTGCGACGACGACATGGGACTCCTTCCGGCTGGGCGACAAGATGCGGTGATTTTGCGCATTCGGCGGCCGTGCGCCACCGCCTCGCCGCCGGTGTCGTCGACGAGCCATGCGGGTTTGCCACAATGGGCGCCGCATCTCACCGCGACCCTGCCTCGATCACTGCCTCGATCACCGCCATGACGACCATCCTGCTGACCGGAGCCTCCGGCTACATCGCCTCCCACACCTGGATCGCGCTGAAGGAGGCGGGCTTCCGTGTCCTGGGCGTCGACAACTTCGCCAACAGCTCGCCCGTCGTGCTGCAGCGCCTGGAAGCCCTGCTGGGCGAGAAGCCGGTCTTCGAGGAGGCCGACGTCAACAACACCGACCGCATGGCCGACATCATCGCCCGCCATGGCGTGCAGGGCGTCGTGCACTTCGCCGCGCACAAGTCGGTGGGCGAGTCGGTGGCCAAGCCGCTCGAGTACTTCCGCAACAACCTCGGCGGTCTGGTCAGCATGGCCACCGCGATGGAGCGCCAGGGCGTGAAGACGCTGGTCTTCAGCTCCTCGGCCACCGTCTACGGCCAGCCCGAGCGCCTGCCGATCACCGAGGACTGCGCGCTCTCCAGCACCAACCCCTACGGCATGACCAAGCTGCTGGGCGAGCAGATGCTGCGCGAGCTCGAGCGCTGCACCCCGGGCTGGGCGATCGCCTACCTGCGCTACTTCAACCCGGTGGGCGCCCACGCCAGCGGCACCATCGGCGAGGACCCGCGCGGCATCCCCAACAACCTGATGCCCTACGTGACGCAGGTCGCGGTGGGCAAGCGCGAGTTCCTGCAGGTCTTCGGCGGCGACTACGACACGCCCGACGGCACCGGCGTGCGCGACTACATCCATGTCTGCGATCTGGCGCAAGGCCATGTGGCGGCGCTGCGCCACCTGCTCGAGGCCAAAAGCTCGGTCACCGTCAACCTGGGCACCGGCCAGGGCTACAGCGTCATCGACGTGGTCCGGGCCTTCGAGAAGGCCAGCGGCCGCCCGGTGCCCTACCGCATCGTCGACCGCCGCCCCGGCGACGTCGCCTCCTGCTACGCCGACCCGGCCGCGGCCGAGCAGATCCTGGGCTGGAAGGCGCAGTTCGGCATCGACCGCATGTGCGAGGACAGCTGGCGCTGGCAGTCGAGCAACCCGAACGGCTTCGAGGGCTGACGACGCACGCGGGGTTGGACAAGCCCCGCGCCGCTGAGCGATGCTCGCGGGCATGAAGATCGACTTCGTCTCCGATGTCTCCTGCCCGTGGTGCGCGATCGGCCTGCATGCGCTGGAGCGTGCGCTCGAGCGGATCGCCACCGAGGGCATCCACGCCACGCTGCACTTCCAGCCCTTCGAGCTGAACCCGGCCATGTCGCCCGAGGGAGAAGACGTCGTCGCGCACCTGGGCCGCAAGTACCGCCTCACGCCCGGACAGATCGCCGCCAGCAGCGAGGACATCCGCCTGCGCGGGGCCGCGCTGGGTTTCGTCTTCGACATGAAGCGGCGGGACCGCATCTACAACACCTTCGACGCCCACCGGCTGCTGCACCACGCCGGCACCGTCTCGCCGGCCGCGCAGCGCCGACTCAAGCATGCGCTGTTCCGGTCCTACTTCACCGAAGGCCAGAATCCGGGAGCACGGGACGTGCTCTGGCAGGCCGCGGCCCAGGCCGGACTGGAAGCCACGGCGGTCGACGCGACCCTCTCGAGCGACCGCCATGCCGCAGCGGTGCGCGAGAAGGAGCTCTTC
This sequence comes from Pseudomonadota bacterium, assembly GCA_030918015.1. GTDB lineage: Bacteria > Pseudomonadota > Gammaproteobacteria > Burkholderiales > Burkholderiaceae_C > Sphaerotilus. The sequence goes on along the minus strand of JAUPTP010000003.1, from coordinate 12,738 downwards.
TATCAGCAGCATGGCATCCACTCGGTCCCCGCGATCATCCTGAACGACCGCCACCTGATTTCCGGTGGACAGCCCGTCGCGGCGTTCGAGCGGGCCCTGCGGCAGGTCGCGGCCCTGGAGGGCTGAGCGGCGGCGATCCCTGCCTGCGCGGGCCATGGCCGCTCTGCGACAATTCGGCGCATGGACACGCTCGACACCCAGGACATCGCCGCCTACATGAACCGGGTCGGCGCCGCCGCCCGCAGCGCCGCCACCGCCATGGCCGCCGCCTCCACCGCCGCGAAGAACCGCACGCTGCTGGCGCTGGCGCGGCTGCTGCGCGAGAACGGCCCGGCGCTGGACGCCGCCAACGCCCGCGATCTGGACGCGGCCGCCGCCGCCGGCCTGTCCGGCCCGATGCTCGACCGCCTGAAGCTCGGCCCGAAGGTGGTCGCCACCGTCGCCGAGGGCTGCGAGCAGCTCGCCGCGATGCCCGACCCCGTGGGCGAGATCACCGGCGTGAAGCGCCGCCCGACCGGCATCAGCGTCGGCCAGATGCGCGTGCCGCTGGGCGTGTTCGGCATGATCTACGAGAGCCGCCCGAACGTGACGATCGAGGCCGCCTCGCTCGCCATCAAGAGCGGCAACGCCTGCATCCTGCGCGGCGGATCCGAGGCGATCCATTCCAACCTGGCGCTGTGGAAACTCGTGCAGGCGGCGCTGGTCGAGGCCGGGCTGCCGGCCACCGCGGTGCAGCTGGTCGAGACCACCGACCGCGCGGCGGTGGGCCGCCTGATCGCGATGCCCGAGTTCGTCGACGTCATCATCCCGCGCGGCGGCAAGGGCCTGATCGAGCGCATCTCGGCCGAGGCGCGGGTGCCGGTCATCAAGCACCTCGACGGCAACTGCCACACCTACATCGACGCGCAGGTCGACCTCGCGCAGGCGCTGGTCGTCACCGACAACGCCAAGACGCAGAAGTACAGCCCCTGCAACGCCACCGAGTCGCTGCTGGTGCATGCGGATCAGGCGGCGGCCTTCCTGCCGCGGATCGGCGCGATCTTCGCCGCCAAGGGCGTGGAGATGCGCGCCTGCCCGCGTGCCCAGGCCATCCTGGCCGACGTGCCCGGCGCGACGGTGGTGGCTGCGGTCGAGCGCGACTGGGCCGAGGAATACCTGGCGCCGGTGATCAGCGTGAAGGTGGTCGACTCGCTCGACGAGGCGATCGCCCACATCAACCGCTACGGCAGCCACCACACCGACGCGATCCTGACCACCAACCACCCCAACGCGATGCGCTTCCTGCGCGAGGTCGACTCCAGCAGCGTGATGGTCAACGCCAGCACCCGCTTTGCCGACGGCTTCGAGTACGGCCTGGGCGCCGAGATCGGCATCTCCACCGACAAGTTCCACGCCCGCGGTCCGGTCGGCCTGGAGGGACTGACCTCGATGAAGTGGGTGGTGCTCGGCCAGGGCGAGATCCGCCAATGAGCGCGCTGACGAACGCCGCGCGCGATGCGCGCACCGCGCTGGTGCTGTTCTCGGGCGGCCAGGACTCGACCACCTGCCTGGCCTGGGCGCTGGAGCGCTTCCAGCGGGTCGAGACGCTGGGCTTCGACTACGGCCAGCGCCACCACATCGAGATGGACTGCCGTCTGACGGTGCGCGAGGAGCTGCGCGCGGCCTTCCCGCACTGGGCCGCGCGCCTGGGCGACGACCATGTGCTCGACCTGAGCCTGATCGGCCAGATCTCCGACACGGCGCTCACCGCCGAGCGCGAGATCGAGCTGCAGGCCAACGGCCTGCCCAACACCTTCGTGCCGGGGCGCAACCTGCTGTTCCTCGGCTTCGCGGCGACGCTGGCCTACCGGCGCGGCGCCTCGGTGCTGGTCGGCGGCATGTGCGAGACCGACTACTCCGGCTACCCCGACTGCCGCGACAACACGATGAAGGCGCTGCAGGTGGCGCTCTCGCTCGGCCTGGACACGCCGATGACGCTCGAGACGCCGCTGATGTTCCTGACCAAGGCCCAGACCTGGGACCTGGCCGAGCAGCTCGGCGGCCAGACGCTGGTGGAGCTGATCGTCGAGCACACCCACACCTGCTACCTGGGCGAGCGCGGGGCGCGCCAGCCCTGGGGCCACGGCTGTGGCCACTGCCCGGCCTGCGAGCTGCGCCGCGCCGGTCATGCCGCCTGGCTGGCCGACGCCTGAGCCGGTCGCATCATGTCGATCCCTGTCGCGATCCTGATCGCGGTCCTGTTCTTCTGGATCATCGGTGCGGCCCAGCGGCTGCAGCGGCTGCGCACGGCCGCGGCCACGCTGTTCGTGCCCCTGTCGAGCAATCTGCGCCAGCGCCATGCGATCGCGCTGGCCCTGGCGCATGCCTCGCGCCCGCTGCTCGGCGACGAGCATGCCCTGATCACCCGCCTGGTCGAAGCCGCCCAGGCGGCCGGGCGCGCCACCGATGCGGCCCAGATGCGCAGCATGCGCGGCACCGCGCTGCAGGCCATCGGCGAGGCCGAGCAGACGCTGGTGCAATCGCTCGACGCCCTGGGCCTGCACCTGCAGGACCTGACCTCGGGCAGCGGCCCGATCGCCGCCATCACCGAGCTGCTGCGCCAGCGCGATGCCCTGCAGGAGCAGCTCGCCTCCGACCGGCACCTCTACAACCACGCCGCGCAGACCTACAACGAGGCGCTGCACATTTTCCCGACCACTCTGGTGGCCACGCTGCTGCGGCTGCGCGACGCCCCGCTGCTGGCCAGCGGCGCCGCCCCCTCCCGCACAGGGACGGCCGCCAGTCGCTCGACCCAGATGATCTGATACCGCCGCGTGCCGTTGCCCCATGGAAACGCCTCGGCAATAAAAGCGCGGCGAGGCTGGACAAGCTCCCGACACAGCGGGCAAAGTGGCAAAAATTTGCTCAATATGCAATTTTTGTCTCGCAATGCAACCTACCCTGACCCGCGCCCAGCCTGAGCTGGATCCCGACGCCCTCATCGTCTGGCACCAGCTGAACCTGCTGGCCAGCGCCGGGGAGCGGCAAGCCGCCGTGCTGGCGCTGCTGATGGTCTCGGACAACGCACGCGAGCACCGCGCCTGGCAGGAGGCGGTGCGCGGCGTGCACGGCGCCGAGGCGATGCGCGAACGCATCGGCCGGCTGCCGGCCAGCGCCCGGCTGCCGGCGCTGGAGCGGCTGCTGCGCGCCGCCGCCCAGGATCAGCCGGTCGAGGAGCGCCAGGCGCTGCTGCAGTCGGCGCGCCGGGTCATGTGTGCCGACGGCAGCGTCAGCCCGCTCGACCGGCTGCTCTGGCTGGCGATGCGTCACCAGCTGAGCGGGCCGGTGCGGCTGCACCGCGGCAGCATGCGCGAGGAGACCGGCCTGGAGCACCTGCCGCTGCCGATGCGGCTGGCCATCGCCTGCCTGAGCGGCTATCTGGCCCGCATGGTGCCCGAGCCCCCCCGCCAGGAGCGGGTCGACGCCGTCGGCGTGGCCTGGCACGACCAGGTGATGCGCCAGGTCTGGGGCACCGCCACGCCCGCGCCGACCTGCCAGGTGCCGGATGTCGACCAGCTCGGCCGGGCGCTGCAGACCCTCTCCGGGCTGGGATGGGTGCACCGCCCGCTGCTGGCGAAGGCCTGGGTCGATGCCGCCGACACCCGGCCCGGCCTGCGCAGTCGCCTCGAGGATCCGCTGCCGGTGGCGGCCGAGGCGCTGCGGCTGGCCTGTGTCCTGATCGACACGCCGCTGCCTCCGGCCCTGGCGGCGCACTTCATCCACGAGCCGGAACAGGAGCCGCGCGCCGTCGGCACGTAGACTGCCGCCTGTGAAACACGCATCTCCCTCCTCCTCCGGCCCTGCCCCGACCTCGCTGCCGCTGTCGCAGCTGCTGGCCCACACCGCCGAGATGGTCGCCGCGGTGCAGGCCGGTCGATCGCTCTCCGACGTGCTGGCCGCCTGCCCGGCCGCGGCCCGTCCCGGCACGCAGGCCCTGAGCTTCCATGTCATGCGCTGGATGGGCGGCGCCCAGGCCGCCCGCGAGCTGCTGGCACCCCGCCGCCCCGCCCCCCGCATCGACGCGCTGCTGATCACCGCCCTGGCCCTGCTCTGGCCCGAGGCGCAGGCGCCGTATGCCGAGCACACGCTGGTCGACCAGACGGTGGCCTGCGCCCGGCGGCTCGCGCCCGCCAGCGCCGGCTTCGTCAATGCGGTGCTGCGCCGCTTCCTGCGCGAGCGCACCACCCTGCTGACCGCGCTGCAGCAGAAGGTGCCCGCCGCCCGGCACCAGCATCCGCGCTGGTGGATCGAGCAGGTGCGCCGCGACTGGCCCGACCGCTGGGAGGCGCTGCTGGCCGCGGCCAACCAGCCCGGCCCGATGATGCTGCGCGTCCATGCCCGGCACGGCACGGCGGCCGACTATGTGCACGAGCTGGAGGCGGCCGGCCTGCAGGCGCATGCCGTCGGCCCGCAGGCCCCCCAGGCGGTCCTGCTGGAGACGCCGGCGCCGGTGCAGGCGCTGCCCGGCTTCGCCGAGGGCCGTGTCTCGGTGCAGGACCTCTCGGCGCAGCGGGCCGCACCGCTGCTGCTGGGCGGCACGCCCGGCGGCCTGTCGCGGCTGCCCGCCGGCGCGCGGGTGCTCGATGCCTGCGCCGCCCCCGGCGGCAAGACCGCCCACCTGCTCGAGCTGGCCGATCTGGATCTGCTGGCCCTGGACACCGACGCCGGCCGGCTGGCGCGGGTCGACGAGACCCTCAAGCGCCTGTCGCTGTCGGCGCGCACGCAGGCGGCCGATGCCCGCGACACCGCGAGCTGGTGGGATGGCCGGCCCTTCGACGCCATCGTGCTGGATGCGCCGTGCAGCGCCTCAGGGATCGTGCGCCGCCATCCGGACGTGCGCTGGCTGCGCCGCGCCAGCGACATCGGCGCGCTGGCCCAGACGCAGGCGGCGCTGCTCGATGCGCTGTGGCCGCTGCTGCGGCCGGGCGGCCGGCTGCTCTACGCGACCTGCTCGATCTTCCGGGCCGAAGGGGCGGGCCAGATTGCAGCGTTTCTGCAACGCCAGCCGCAGGCGATGACGGCCCGCGCGCCGGGCCACCTGCTGCCGCTGTCGGACAATCAGGCCGAGCCGGGCGATGGCTTCTTCTACGCCCTGCTGCACAAGTCCTCCGACTCCTGACCGACCGCGACGGCCCGTGCCGAGACCGACCGACCCTCGCTTCCCGCAGCGGCTCCGACTGGCGCTGCCGCTGCTGCTGGCCCTGCCGCTGCTGGCCAGCGCACCGGTGCACGCCGCCACGCTCGACCTGACGCGGCTCGATGCGCTGCGCACCGACCAGGGGGTGCTGCTGAACTTCGAGACCCGCTTCGAGCTGCCCGCGGCGGTGGAGGACGCGCTCAACCGCGGCATTCCGCTGCACTTCGCCGCCGAAGCCGTGCTGATGCAGGGCCGCTGGTACTGGCGCGACAAGGAGCTGGCCCGCATCAGCCGCACCTGGCGGCTGGCCTACCAGCCGCTGACGCTGATCTACAAGGTCAGCCAGGGCGGGCTGTCGCAGAACTACCGCTCGCTGAGCGAGGCGCTGCGGGCGCTGCAGCGCCTGACGCACTGGCGCATCGCCGATGCGCCCGCCGGCGACGACGAACGCCTGCACGTCGAGTTCACCTACCGGCTCGACACCGAGCAGCTGCCACGCCCGATGCAGATCGGCATCGGCAGCCAGCCCGACTGGAGCCTGCGCACCACCCGCACCGTGCCGGTGAGCGAGCAGCCCGCCAGCGGCCCCGGAGCGCGCCCATGAGCCGGCGTTCGCTGCGCTGGACCATCCTGATCGCGCTGCTGGCGATCGGCGGCACCGCGCTGGTGCTGGCCTTCCTGCTGTCGGTGGCCACCAACAACCGGGCGCTCTACGAGCGCCACTACGACTGGCTGCTGTGGGTCAACATCGGCGTGGCGGCCTCGCTGGGCCTGGTCATCGCCGCGGCGCTGATGCAGCTGGTGCGGCGCATGCGCCACGGCAAGTTCGGCAGCCGGCTGCTGCTCAAGCTGGCGGCCATCTTCGCCTTCGTGGGCGTGGTGCCGGGCATGCTGATCTACGGCGTGTCCTACCAGTTCGTGTCGCGCTCGATCGAGAGCTGGTTCGACGTGGAGGTCGAGGGCGCGCTCGAGTCGGGCCTCAACCTGGGCCGCACGACGCTGCAGCTGCTGGTCAGCGACCTGGCGGCCAAGACCCGGCTGGCGGCCGAGAACGGCGCCGAGAGCCTCTCGCCGCCCGGCGGCCGCGTGCCGGTGCTCGCCCTGGAGCGGCTGCGCGAGCAGATGTCGGCGCGCAACGTGGCGGTGCTGTCGAGCTCGGGGCAGGTGCTGGCCAGCGCCGGAGGCACGGCCGGCTCGGCGATGCTGCCCGACCGCCCCACCGTCTCGATGATGCGCCAGGCGCGCAACCTGCGCGTCTTCGCCCAGCTCGAGGGCCTGGATGCCGACACGCCGGTCGACGGCGCGATCACCGCCGGCGGCCCGGTGCGGGTGCGCGCCATCGCCTGGATGCCCTCGCCCGACCTCAGCCTGGGGGGCACCGACCGCTACCTGCAGGTCACCCAGACCGTGCCGCAGGAGCTGGTGAGCAATGCGCTGCGGGTGCAGCAGGCCTACAGCGAATACCAGGAGCGCGCGCTCGGCCGCGAGGGCCTGCGGCGCATGTACATCGGCACGCTCACGCTCACGCTCATCCTGGGCATCTTCAGCGCCCTGCTGATGGCCGCCGGCCTGGGCCACCAGATCGGCCGCCCGCTGGTGATGCTGGCCGAGGGCGTGCGCCAGGTCGCGCGCGGCGACCTGCGCCCGACCGCCGTCTTCGCCTCGCGCGACGAGCTCGGCGGCCTGACCCGCTCCTTCGCCGAGATGACGCAGCAGCTCGCCGACGCGCGCGGCCTGGTGCAGCGCAGCCTGGCCGAGGCCGAGAGCGCCAAGGCCCACCTGCAGACCATCCTGGACAACCTCAGCTCGGGCGTGATCGTCTTCGAGGCCGACGGCCGCATCGACACGGTCAACCCGGGCGCGGCGCGCATCCTCAACCTGGATCCCGCCGTCTGGACCACCCACCCGATCGACCGGCTGCCGGGCCTGGAGCGCTTCTCGACGGCCGTGCTGGCGCGCTTCGTCACGCACCTGCGCGACCTGCACGACCCGCATGACAGCGGCGACACCGCCGGCCAGGACGCCCACTGGCAGGAATCGCTCGAGCTGGGCAGCACCGACGCGCCCCAGACCCTGCTGGTGCGCGGCGCGCTGCTGCCCCAGGGCGGGCGGCTGCTGGTCTTCGACGACATCTCCGACGTGGTGCTGGCCCAGCGCAACGTGGCCTGGGCGGAGGTGGCGCGGCGTCTGGCCCACGAGATCAAGAACCCGCTCACGCCCATCCAGCTCTCGGCGGAGCGGCTGCAGCACAAGCTCGAGGCCAAGCTCGTCGGTGCCGACCAGCAGATGCTGGTGCGCTCGGTGGGCACCATCGTCACGCAGGTGCAGGCGATGAAGACGCTGGTCAACGAGTTCCGCGACTACGCACGCCTGCCCTCGGCGCGGCTGGAGCCGCTGGACCTCAACGCGCTGGTCACCGAGGTGCTGGGCCTGTACGCGGCGCAGCAGGAGAGCGGCAGGCTGCGCGCCGAGCTCGGCCCGGAGCTGCCCCTGCTCGCGGGCGACGCCAGCCAGCTGCGCCAGGTCATCCACAACCTCGTGCAGAACGCCCTGGACGCCGTGGCCGACCAGCCCGAGGGCCTGGTGACCGTCTCGACCGAGGGCAGCGCGCCCGATGACGGCCAGATGCGTGCCATCCGTCTCAAGGTGATGGACAATGGCCCCGGTTTCTCGGACAAAGTTCTCAAGCGTGCATTCGAACCCTATGTCACCACCAAGGCCCGCGGCACCGGCCTGGGGCTGGCCGTGGTGAAGAAGATCGTCGAGGAACACGGTGCGCGCATCCGCCTGGGCAACCTCGCCGACGAGGTCCAGGAGGCCGGGAACGGGCCGGTCCGGACCGGTGCGCAAGTTTCGATATCATTTTCCAGATGGGCCCGTGGCGGGGGACCGCTTGCGGGCAGCGAGCCCGGACGCAACCGAATCCCACCCTCCCCCGACGTCAGCGCGTCCTGATCACTCATGGCCAACATACTTGTCGTCGACGACGAAATGGGCATTCGAGCCCTGCTTCAAGAGATCCTGACCGACGAAGGTCACTCCGTCGAGCTGGCGGAGAATGCCGCCCAGGCGCGCATGCTGCGCGACCGGCAGCGCCCGGATCTCGTCCTTCTCGACATCTGGATGCCCGACGTCGACGGCATCACGCTGCTGAAGGAGTGGAACAGCGGCGCCCAGCTGAACATGCCGGTCATCATGATGTCCGGCCATGGCACGATCGACACCGCCGTCGAGGCCACCAAGTACGGCGCGATGGCCTTCCTGGAAAAGCCGATCACGCTGCAGAAACTGCTGCGCGCGGTGGAACAGGGCCTGGCCAAGCCGCCGCCGCGGCCGGCTGCGGGCGAGATCTCGCCGGCGGCGCTGCCTTCGCAGCGCAGCGACCGCGCGGACCTCGGCAGCGAGCCGCTGCTGTCGAGCACGCCCGCCCATGGCTACGCTCCGACGATCCAGAGCCTGCACCACGCGCAGGCATCGTCCGGCATCACCATGGCCAGCGGACCGCAGGCCGACCAGAGCTTCAACCTCGACCGCCCGCTGCGCGAGGCGCGCGACGCCTTCGAGAAGGCCTACTTCGAGTTCCATCTGGTGCGCGAGAACGGCAGCATGACCCGCGTGGCCGAGCGCACCGGCCTGGAGCGCACCCATCTCTACCGCAAGCTCAAGCAGCTCGGCGTGGACCTGAGCCGGAACAAGCGCGGCACCAGTTGATCGGCTCTCGAAAAAAATCCACCGAAATTTCTTGCGCGACAAAAACAGAACGTGCCATAATCTCCTTCTCGACGGCCAAGTAGCTCAGTTGGTAGAGCAGCGGATTGAAAATCCGCGTGTCGGTGGTTCGATTCCGCCCTTGGCCACCAGAACAAGAGAAGCCCGCTTGATTTCAAGCGGGCTTCTTGCTTTTCCGGTTCGATTGTTCGATTCGCCTGTGCCCGCATGAGATCCCCGATCCACATCGTCGACGTCGATCGCCTCGAGACCTGGACCCGCTGGCGCGCAGGCCTGTGCGACAGCTGCGCCGCCAACTGCTGCACCATGCCGGTCGAGATCCGCCTGCCCGACCTGGTGCGCCTCGGTCTGGTCGACGCCTTCGAGGCCGAGCACGAAGAGCCCCGCCTGATCGCCCGCCGGCTGGTGAAGAGCAGGCAGGTCGAGCGCTACAACCAGAAGGACGGCATCTTCACCATGGCCCGCCGCGCCAACGGCGACTGCCAGTTCCTCGACGCCACCACGCGCCGCTGCACCGTCTACGAGCAGCGCCCCAACACCTGCCGCAAGCACCCGCAGGTCGGACCGAAGCCGGGGCATTGCCCGTATGGGCTGAAGCGGACGGCGGGCAGCGCCAGAAACTGAGCGCGAATCGCGCCGACAGGGTGGCGCTTTTCAGCCTCTGGTCGAGCACGTGCTTCGCCACCATGCGCATTTGGTTCATCACGCACGGAATCCCGAAGATGAAAATGCGCTCCCAGATCATCGCGCTCGGCCTGGCCGGCGTGGCCGCCGCCACCGCGACCGGAGGCATCGGACTGCTGTCGGGCAGCCGCTTCGGCAGCACGCTCGAACAGGTGATCACCGCCAGCCAGGCGCTCCAGCACAGCCAGGAGGCGGACATGATCCACGACGCCGTGCGCGGGGATGCCCAGCTCGCGGTGCTCGGGGCCCTGCAGGGCGACAGCGCCCGTGTGGCCGAGGCCGAGAAAGAACTCCGCGAACATGCCGAGCAGTTCGGGAAGCTGCTCAAGGACCTGCGCGCCCTGCCGCTGGAGAGCAGCACGCTGAGCGCGCTCGACACGATCGAGCCTCAGGTGCAGGCCTATCTGGCCGCCGCGGCGAAGGTCGTCACGCGGGCACGCACCGATGCCAAGGACCTGCACCAGGAGCTGCAGAACCTGCAGACCAGCTACCTCGTGCTCGAGACGAGCATGGGCAAGCTCTCCGACGACATCACCACCAGCTACAAGACCTACAGCGCCGAGGCCGGGGGAGCGGTCTCGATGCTGCATCTGCTGATCGGCGGCACCCTGCTGGCCGCAGCACTGGCCCTGGCAGGCGGCTCCCTGTGGCTGAGCGGACAGATGACCCGGCCGATGCGCGCGGCGGTCGACGCCGCCGACCGGCTCGCCGAGGGCGACCTGGGCCGCAGCATCGAGCCCGAGGGCAACGAGGAAACCCGCCAGTTGCTCAGTGCCATGGCGCGCATGCGCGACAGCCTGCGCGACATCGTCCGGCATGTGAAGTCCAACGCCGACGAGGTGGCCAACGCCAGCCTGCAGATCGCGCAGGGCAACCAGGACCTGAGCCAGCGCACCGAGGAGCAGGCCTTTGGCCTGCAGCAGACCGCCTCGACGATGGACCAGCTCAACTCGACCGTCAGCCACAACGCCGACAACGCGCAGAAGGCCAACCAGCTGGCCAGCGGCGCCGCCTCGATCGCCGCCCAGGGCGGCCGGGTGGTCGGCGAGGTGGTCGAGACGATGCGCGGCATCAACAGCAGCTCGAAGAAGATCGCCGACATCATCAGCGTGATCGACGGCATCGCCTTCCAGACCAACATCCTGGCGCTGAACGCGGCGGTGGAGGCCGCGCGCGCCGGCGAGCAGGGCCGGGGCTTTGCGGTGGTGGCCACCGAGGTGCGCAACCTCGCGCAGCGCTCGGCCTCGGCCGCACGCGAGATCAAGACGCTGATCACCGGCAGCGTCACGCAGGTCGAGCAAGGCACGCATCTGGTCGACCAGGCCGGGCGGACCATGCAGGAGATCGTCAGCTCGATCGAGCAGGTCAGCCAGATCGTCGCGCAGATCAGCCACGCCAGCGCCGAGCAGAGCGTCGGCGTCAACCACATCGGCGAGGCGGTGACGAAGATGGACCAGGCCACGCAGCAGAACGCCGCGCTGGTCGAGCAGTCGGCGGCCGCCGCCGACGGCCTCAAGCGCCAGGCCCAGGATCTGGTGGGCGCGGTGTCGGCCTTCCGGCTCGACAGCCATGCCTGATCGGGCGCGGACTCGCTACAGTGCAGCGCCATGGCTGCACCTGCTCCGCTGAAATTCCTCTCGCCCGTCTGGTTCTCGATCGTCATGGGCCTGTGCGGCCTGGCACTGGCCTGGCGGCGGGCGGTGCCGCTGATGGGCGAGCCGGCGCTGGCGCTGTCGATCGCGCTGGGCGCCCTGGCCGCGGCGGTCTTCCTGGTGCTCGCCGGCCTGAGCGTGCTGCGGCTGCGGCGCCACCCCGAGGCCTGGGCGGAGGACCTGCGCCATCCGGTGCGCCATGCCTTCATCGCGACCCTGCCGGTGTCGCTGATCCTGCTGGGCACGCTGGGCGTGGCGCTGGACGGGCCCGGCGCGCTGGCCGCGGCCGTCTGGTGGGCCGGCAGCCTCGGCCAGCTCGCGGTCACCGTCTGGGTGCTGTCGCGCTGGTGGGCCGGCAACCGCGCCGGCGGCCTGCAGTGGGCGACGGTCACGCCGGTGCTGATCATCGCGGTGGTCGGCAACGTGCTGGTGCCGCTGGCCGGCGTCGAGCTGGGTCACGCCGAGTGGGCCGCAGCGCAGTTCGGCATCGGGCTGCTGTTCTGGCCGCTGGTGATGGCGCTGCTGCTGGTGCGCATCGCCGTGCAGGGCCTGTGGCCGGAGCGGCTGATGCCCTCGATCTTCATCCTGATCGCACCGCCGGCGGTGATCGGCCTGTCGGCGCTGGCGCTGGGGGCGCCTGCGCTGGTCGGCTGGATAGCCTGGGGCGTCGCGCTGGCCTGCTTCCTGTGGGTGATCACGCAGGCGCAGCGCATCGTCTCGCAGGCCTTCTCGGTCGGCCACTGGGCGATGTCCTTCCCGCTGGCGGCCTTCGCCGGGCTGACGCTGGAGCTGGGTCAGTCGGGCGCGGGCGGTCCCGGGCGGGTGCTCGGCCCGCTGCTGCTGGCCTTCACGTCGGTGATCGTGCTGGGCCTGTCGATGGGCACGGTGCGCGGCCTGCGCCAGCGCACCCTGCTCGCGCCGGAGCCGGTCGCCACGATCACGCCGGTCTCGGGCTGAGCGGCGCGCCCTTCAGGCCGTGGCCATCCGGTGCGCCATCTCGCCCAGGGCGATCAGCGCACCGGCGGCGCTGATCGTCAGGCCGAACTGCTGCTGCAGCGTGAGCAGGCGGACACGGGCATCGAGGGAACGGATGACGGCGGACATGGCGGACTCCTGTCAGGACGGATGAAGACAGCCCCGGAGCGGGGTCAGGCAGCGAACGCGATGCCGGCGGCACGCAGCGCCTGGCGCACGCGTTCCCCGTATTCGGCATCCGCGCGGTCGAAATGAACCAGCTGGCGGTCGATGATGAAGGCCGGCACGCCGCCCATCGCCGCGGCGATGTTCTCGGCCAGGCGCTGGCGCTGCGCCTCGTCGAGCAGGCGAAAGAGCGCACCGGGCTGGCGATAGTCGTCGTTGCCGAGGCGGTGGTCGTGCCGGTCGGCCACGCCGTCCAGGCGCAGCGGCGGCTCGCGGAACGCCGGCGCCTGCGCCGGGCCGCCGAACGAGTTCGGCTCGTAGTAGGCGTCCGGATGGCCGGTGTCGTTGGCGAAGAAG
>JAUPTP010000237.1 GCA_030918015.1 Pseudomonadota bacterium | reverse complement strand
CGCTGCTGCGCTACGCCGGACAGCCGAACGTCTCGCCCTCGGTGGTCAGCGCCTTGCGCAACCAGAAGGCCGCTCAGAACGGCGTCGTCTCGCTCCACGATTTCAACGGCGGGGTGAACGGCACCGACCTCTACCGGGCCCATCTGGCCGACGCGGAGTTCAACTGGGGCCACAACATGAACCGGGCCAACGCCGGCCTGATCAACCTCGACTTCGAGGCCTTCCAGGTCAATCCGGCCAGCGCGGCGCTCTACCGGCGCGTGGCCGAGCAGCACCTGCACTGGCTGCACGGCGCCAACCCGCTCGGGCTGGTGATGCTCACCAACATGGGCGCCTGGGGGGCCGAGTCCTCGCTCACCGAGATCTATCACACCTGGTTCGCGCACGGCACGCCCTGGGACAGCAGCAAGCTCTCGCTGCGCGGGCCGGCGCCGGGCTACCTGTCGGGCGGGCCGAACCGCAACTACACCGGCCGGGTCGCCGGCCTGGCCAGCCAGCCGCCGCAGAAGGCCTACAAGGACTGGAACACCGGCTGGCCCGAGAACGCCTGGGAGGTCACCGAGCCGGCGATCTACTACCAGGCCGCCTATGTGCAGCTGCTCGCCCGGCTGATGGGCCCGGCCGACGTGCAGCCGCCCACGGCGCCGTCGCTGCTGGGCGCGCCCTCGGTCGGCACCGACCGGGTCGTGCTGGCCTGGAAGGGCGCCAGCGACAACATCGGGGTCGTGGGCTATGACGTGTACGCCGGCACGATGCGGCTGGCCAGCGGCATCACCGGCACCTCGCACACGCTCGCCGGCCTGAGCTGCGGCACGTCCTACACGCTGACGCTGCGCGCCCGCGACCTGGCCGGCAATGTCTCGGCCGCCAGCCCGGCGCTGACGCTGCGGACCGGCGCCTGCCCCTGAGTTCAGCCCATCAGCGCGCAGGGGATCGACCACAGCAGCCGCCCCGGCGTGCTGCGGTCCGGCTCGATCTCCAGGCAGGTGAGCGAGGCCTTCTTGATGCGCACGATCGGCGCCTCGCTGCCCAGCAGCCGGCTGATCAGCAGCGACAGGTCCGGCTCATGGCCGACCAGCCACAGCGGGCCGTCGGTCTGCGCGGCCTGATCGCGCAGACCGGCCAGCGCCTGGGCGGTGGGGGTGTCGATCTTCAGCCAGTCCACCACCTGCGGGGCCGGGCAGTCGGGCAGCGCCTCGCTGAACGTGATCGCGGTGTCGCGGGCGCGCACCAGCGGACTGCACAGCAGCCGCGCCGGCAAGAGCGTCTGGCGCTCGCAGAAGCGCGCGACGGCCCGCGTCTGGCGCTGGCCCTTGTCGACGAGCACCCGCTCGGCATCGACCGGCGCGAGCAGCCGGTCTTCGGCGGTGGCGTGGCGAAGGAAGAAGATCTGCTGCAGCACGGGCGGGCGGTCCGGAAACGAAAAGGGACCGCCCAGTGTGCGGTCCCCTGATGACGTCGGCGTGACGCCGGCATGACGAGCGGGCGGTTGGAATCCGTCTCCGGATCGATCGCGGGGTCCGATGCTGGCGCTCCCTGCACCTCGGCCTCGCATGAAGTCATCCCGACGGATTCCAACAGCGCCATCCCGGTGCGGATTCGCCCCGACGCAGGGCGGCCGCACGAGTTGCCTATCGGCGGCTCAGAGCTGAAGCTGCAGCATCACGCTCATCTGCTTACCTTTTTGTCCGGGCTGCGTGCTCAGGTCGACCTGCAGCGCGGCCCGGTCCGTGAGCTGCATGCTCACCCCCGCTCCGGCGCCGGTCTGCAGCGCGCGGCCCGGCTCCTCGCGCCGGGCCTTGAGCTCGGCATCGAGCCGCGCATAGACGCGGGTGCGGGCGGTGAGCGGCAGCTCGGCGATCGCGCTGCCGCGCAGCCGCGAGGCGGCACGCCCGACCGGCGCCAGCGGCGCACCAAAGCGGGCGACCTGGCCGTTCCAGCCCTCCTGGGGCTGGACGGATTCGGTGTAGCGGATGCGGATCTGCCGGTTCAGGCGCGCTTCGCCGACCAGCGTGCCGCTGCGCGGCTGCGCCGACGCAGCCGGGCCGACCAGCGTGCCGCCCATCAGCACCAGCAGCGTCATCAACGAGCCCGGGCACGGACGCGGCAGGCCGCGCGGGCGGCGGGCAGGTCGGTGCAGGGCGTGGCAGGCGGCGCGGCTGGGCATGGCCGCGATTGGCGCATGAGCCTGCCGCCGATTCGTAACCAGATCTGGAGGTCGGGTATCACCTCCGGGCGGTCAACTGCCCGTCATTGCCCCTTGTTGGCGACAAACATGTGAAAAATTCCCACTAAATGCATCTTTCGTGGCCTGGGGGCCTTGTTGCATCTGTCGGCTGTTTCGACGCGTCTGGTAACGCGTCTGCTGCATCTGGTCACAGGGTTGCCGCTTCGGCAGGCTGGGCGGGTGCTGCGGCCGGGGCGGGGCGGGCGCTGGCGGCCAGATCCTCGAGCCAGCCGACGATGTCGGGCGGATTGACCGCATCGCGGCTCATCACCTGCTCGGCGGGCTCGCCCTGCAGCATGCGGCGCACCGGCAGCTCCATCTTCTTGCCCGAGAGCGTGCGCGGGATGGCGGGTGCGGCCAGCATGCGGTCCGGCAGGTGGTGCGGCGAGACCTCGCTGGCGATCTGCGCACGGATGCGCTCGCGCAGCGTGTCGTCGAGCAGCACGCCGGGCTTGGGCACGACGAAGAGCACCAGCTCGCCCTCCGGGTGGTCCGGGCCGTGCACGTCGACGATCAGGCTGTCGGCCACGCCAGGCAGCGCCTCGACCGCGCGGTAGATCTCGGTGCTGCCCAGGCGCACGCCGCGGCGGTTGAGCGTGGCGTCGCTGCGGCCGAGGATGACCACGCCGGTGCGCCCCTCCTCGGGGTGCGGCACCAGGCGGATCCAGTCGCCATGCCGCCAGACCGCGCCGATGTTGTCGCGGCCCGGATACATCTCGAAATAGCTCTCGATCAGCCGGCGGTCGCCCTCGTCCTTCCAGAAATAGAGCGGCATCGAGGGCATCGGCCGGGTGCACACCAGCTCGCCGACCTCGCCGATCAGGCTGTCGCCGCGGCCGTCCTCGCGCGGCGGGCCCCAGGCCTCGACCGCGGCGCCCAGGCAGCGGCACTGGATCTCGCCGGGCGGGTTGGGCAGCGTGGGCAGGCCGGCGACGAAGGCGCCGGCGAAGTCGGTGCCTCCGGCGATCGAGCTGACCCAGATCGGCTGGCCGCCGACCTTCGGCAGCTGCGTCTGCAGCCAGGTGTGCACCTCGGGGGCCAGCGGCGAGCCGGTGGCGCCGACCGCACGCAGCGCGCCGAGCTTGGCCACCCGGGCCGGCTCCAGGCCCGAGCGCGACATCGTGGTGAACACCGCCGCCCCGGCGCCGAGGTGGGTGACGCCCGTCTCGGCGGCGAAGCGCCACAGCAGGCTCCAGTCGGGCGTCTCGGTGCGTGCGGCCGGGTGGCCATCGTGCAGCGCGATGGTCGTGCCGCCCAGCAGCGCGCCCACCTGCAGGTTCCACATCACCCAGCCGCTGGAGGTGCTCCAGTGGAAGATGTCGCCGGTCTCGACGCTGGGGCCGAGGTTGTTGTGCAGCACGTTGAGCTTGAGGTGCTCGAGCATCACGCCGCCGTGGCCGTGCACGATCGGCTTGGGCAGGCCGCTGGTGCCGCTGGAGTAGACGATCCACAGCGGGTGGTCGAAGGGCAGCCACTCCGGCTCGAAGCCCCAGGGGTTGCCGGCCAGCAGCGGGCGCAGGTCCCAGGCCTTGCGCTCGGGCGAGGCGAATTCCGCCGCCTCGGCATCGCGGTCCAGGCAGGGCCACAGGATCATGTGCTCGACCGAGGGCAGTCCGTCGAGCAGGGTGTGCAGCAGCGGGCGGCGGTCGTGGTCGCGCCCGCCCCAGGTGCTGCCGTCGCAGCCGATCAGCACCTTGGGCTCGATCTGGCGGAAGCGCTCGAGCACCGCGCCGGCGCCCATGTCGGGCGAGCAGATCGACCAGATCGCGCCGAGGCTGGCGCAGGCCAGGAAGGCCACCACCGTCTGCGGCGTGCTGGGCAGGTAGGCGGCGACCCGGTCGTTGCGGCCGATGCCCATGTTGCGCAGCGCCACCGCCAGCGAGGCCACCTCGCGGCGCAGCTCCGGCCAGCTCACCCGCAGCGTGCGGTTGGCGTCCTGCAGCCGCTCGTTGCGGAACACGATGGCGGGAATGTCGGCGCCATGGGCCTCGTCGGCATGCCGGAAGACCTGCCGGGCATAGTTGACCTGGGTGTCCGGAAACCAGACCGCTCCGGGGACCCGGCCATCGGCCAGCGCCACCACCGGCTCGACCGGGGTCTGGATGTCGAACCAGTCCCACATCGCGCCCCAGAACCCTTCCGGGTTGTCGATCGACCATTGCCAGAGGGCGTCGTAATTCTCGAAATGGGTGCGGCGTTCTTGCGCCAGCCAGCGTAAAAAGGCGGTGATCCGGGGCTCGGGCAGTGCCATGGTCGCGTCCAGTCCTGTGCTGATTGAATTTGCCAATTTTTATCAGAAACGGGGGGTGCGTCCCGGTTTTGTCGGGGGTGGCCCGCGATCAGGCGGGGCCGGTCGGGCCGGGCTCGATGTCGACCCAGCTCCACCAGTTCAGCCAGAACGGCGGGCGCCGGTAGCCGACCACCTGGCGGTGCATCAGGTCGGTGACCATGCGGTGCACGTGGTAGCGGTAGGGCGCGTAGGCCAGCATCAGCCGGTTGGCCTCGCGGAAGGCCTCGAGCCGCTCGGGGCCGTCGGGCAGCGCGGTCAGGCGGTCGTAGACCCGGTCGAAGGCCGGCAGCACGAAGCGGGCGAGATTGCCCTTGCCGACCGAGGCGCTGTGGCCGCGCTCGAGCGCGCCCTGGCCGTCGGGCGAGCCCGCCGACGAGCCCACCCGCCACATCATGAACTTGCCCGAGCGGGTGGACTTGAGGTTCTCGCTCCACTGGCCGACCTTCAGCTCGACCCGC
>JAUPTP010000236.1 GCA_030918015.1 Pseudomonadota bacterium | reverse complement strand
ATCGTCACCGACGCCTGGGAGCCGCAGGTCAACGGCGTGGTGCGCACGCTGAAGATGACCACGCACGAGCTGGATCTGCTCGGCCACGAGGTGCACATCGTCTCGCCGCAGGGCTGGCCGAGCGTGCCCTGCCCGACCTACCCCGACATCCGGCTCGCCGCCGTGACCTCGCGCGGCATGGCACGGCGGCTCGATGCGATCGAGCCCGACTGCCTGCACATCGCCACCGAGGGCCCGCTGGGCTGGGCGGCGCGCGCGGTGGCACGCCGGCGCGGCTGGCCCTTCACCACGGCCTATCACAGCCGCTTCCCCGAATACCTGCAGCTGCGCACCGGTCTGCCGGTGAGCTGGAGCCATGCGGTGCTGCGCCGCCTCCACAACAGCGGCGTGGCCACGCTGGTGTCCACGCCCCACATGGGCGAGGAACTGCGCCGCCACGGCTACCAGCACCCGGTGCACTGGAGCCGCGGCGTCAACCTGTCGATGTTCACCCCGCACGGGCCGGTGCTGCCGCGCGAGCCCGGACGCGGACCGGTCTTCCTGTACGTGGGCCGGCTGGCGGTCGAGAAGAACATCGACGCCTTCCTGAAGCTGGACCTGCCGGGCGAGAAGTGGGTCGCCGGTGCGGGCCCGGAGGCCGATCGGCTGCGCCGCACCCATGGCGACGGGGTGCGCTGGTTCGACGTGCTCTCCGGCCCGGACCTGGCGCAGCTCTACCGCAGCGCCGACGTGATGGTCTTCCCGAGCGAGACCGACACCTTCGGCCTGGTGCTGATCGAGTCGATGGCCTGCGGCACGCCGGTGGCGGCGCTGCCGGCGACCGGTCCGATCGACGTGGTCGGCACCAGCGGCGAGGGCGGCGTGATCGACACCGACCTGAAGACCGCCTGCCTGGCCGCCCTGACATGCGACCGCGAGCGGGTGCGCGCCTTCGCCGAGCGCTACACCTGGGCGGCGGCGACGCGCCAGTTCGAGCAGGCGCTGCGGCCGATCGTCCGGCCGGCCGCGCTCATCCCGGCGTGACCATCGCCGCCGGCGGCCGCAGGGGCTGACCCTGCGGCCGCTGCACCCGCCGGCGCATCGCCTCGGCCCAGTCGAGGATCTCGAGCCGGCCGTCGGCATGCTCGACCAGCGCGGTCAGGCTCTCGACCCAGTCGCCGTCGTTGGCATAGGTCAGGCCGTCGACCTCCCGCAGCTCGGCATGGTGGATGTGGCCGCAGACCACGCCGTCGACGCCGCGCCGGCGCGCCTCGCGGATCACCGCCAGCTCGAAGTCGTTGATGAAGCTCACCGCGCGCTTGACCTTGAGCTTCAGGTAGCGCGAGAGCGACCAGTAGGGCAGGCCGAAGCGCGCGCGGGCCGAGTTCAGCACCCGGTTGAGCCGCAGCGCCAGCTGGTAGAGGCCGTCGCCGACATGCGCCAGCCAGCGCGCGCACTGGATCACGCCGTCGAACAGGTCGCCGTGCATCACCCAGAGCCGGCGGCCGTCGGCGGTCTGGTGGATGCAGTCCTCCACCACCTCGATGCCGCCGAAGGCATGGCCAGCGTAGCGGCGCGCGAACTCGTCGTGGTTGCCGGGCACGAAGATCACGCGCGTGCCCTTGCGCGCCTTGCGCAGCACCTTCTGCACCACGTCGTTGTGCGCCTGCGGCCAGAACCAGCGCCGCCGCAGCTGCCAGCCGTCGACGATGTCGCCGACCAGGTAGAGCGTCTCGCACTCGACCGTGCGCAGGAAGTCGAGCAGCGCCTCGGCCTGGCAGCCGGAGGTGCCCAGGTGGACGTCGGAGAGAAAGACGGTGCGCACCGACAGCCGCCCCGTCGAGGCGTCGAAGGTCAGGGGCGGATCCGGCGCGACGGAAACGGAGGCGGCAGTCATGCGCCGATGGTCTGGTACCGACATGACCGGCCGGTGAAGCGCGCATGACGCCGGCACGACGCGGCCCCGGCGCGACACGTCGCGGCACGGCGCCGACAAGCGCATGTCACGGTCGAAAAACACACTGGCGGCATCGACCGAACCGAAGGAATCCCCGATGCCCTCCTCTCTCGCCGACACCGTGGAGCCCGGCCCCGCCGCCTGGCTGCTGCAGCTGGCCCTGGCGCATCCCGGTCAGGTGCTGGAGCTGCCCCCGGCACCGACCGTGCGCCCGACGGACCCGCGCCACGCCCGCACCCGCCTGTCGCCGGCGATGTCGGCCGTCCTGCACGCCCTGTCCGATCACGAGACGCCGCTGCGACTGGCCCTGACCACCGCGGCCGAAGCCGATCCGGCCATCTGGCAGACCCCGCCGGGCGCCTCGGCGATGCTGCTGATCGAGGTGCCGGCCCTGATTGCCGATCCGCCCTCCGGCGTGGGCGATCCCGAGGATCCGGACCTGACCCCGCGGCTGTGCATCGACGGCCTGCGCCACCTGGGCGTGGCCGGCATCGCCCGCCATTTCTGGCGCCGCCGCCCCGAGGCCGAGCCGCTGGCGCCGGCCGTCGATCTGGTGCTGTGCAGCGGCCACCGGCTGGCGGCGATCCGCCGGCAGGCGCATGTCAGGATCTGCGCCTGACCGCGCCCGCGCGCCTCAGGCCGCCACCGTCAGCACGGGCCGGCTGGCAGACCGCCCGGCCCGCCAGTCGTCGAGCCAGCGCACGAAGCCGGCCAGGCCCTCGGCCAGCGGCGTGGCGCGCCACGGGCCGATCGCCGCGATCAGACGGGACGGATCGGCGCTGGTGTCGGGCACGTCGCCGGCCTGCATCGGCGCGAACTCGATGTGCGCCGGACAGCCGGTGGCGCGCTCGAGCAGGCGCACGAAGTCGAGCACCCGCACCGGATGACGGTGGCCGATGTTGAACAGCTCGGCCGGCACGCCGTCCTCGCGGTGACCGCCCGCGGGCGCGCCGCGCGCGACCAGCCGCAGCAGCGCGTCCACCACGTCGTCGACATGGGTGAAGTCGCGGCGCAGCTCGCCGCGGCCGTAGAGCTGCAGCGTCTCGCCGCGGCGCAGCCGCTCGGCGAATCCCCAGTACGCCATGTCCGGCCGCCCCCAGGGCCCGTAGACGGTGAAGAAGCGCAGGCCCGTGACCGGCAGGCCGTGGACCGCGGCGGTGGCATGGGCCATGGCCTCGTTGGCCTGCTTGGTCGCGGCGTAGAAGGAGGCCGGCGCATCGGTGCGGTCGCTTTCGCGGAAGCCTGCGGGCGCCCCCTCGCCGTCGCGCCGGCCGTAGACGCTCGACGAGCTGGCGTAGAGCAGATGGCCGACGCCCTGCAGCCGGCAGGCCTCCAGCACCGAGGCGAAGCCGAGCAGGTTGGCCTGCACATAGTCGAGCGGCGCGCTCACCGAGTGGCGCACGCCCGCCTGTGCGGCCAGATGCAGCACGGTGTCGATGCGGTGGCGCTGCATCAGCGCCTGCAGCGCCTGGCCGTCGCACAGGTCGAGCCGCTCGACGGCCACGCCGGCCGGCGCCGGCAGCGCCGCGACCCGCGCGATCTTGAGCTCGACCGGATAGTAGGCATTGAAGCTGTCGCAGCCGACGACGCGGTGGCCGGCACGCGCCAGCGCTGCGGCGACATGCGCGCCGATGAAGCCGGCCGCGCCGGTGACGAGGATCTGGGCCATGGTGGCTGCGCATGCTCGGCAGCGCCCGTGACAGCGCCATGTCGCCCCGCCGCCCGCCGTGCGCTCGACGCGACGTCACCGTCGTGACATCGGCCATTCAACGCGGCGTCACATGTTGTTGCAAGCATTCAGCCGCCATGAATGCCACCCATCCCGCCCTGACGCTTGAGCGATCGCGCCGCCGGCTTCTGCCGGTGCGCCTGTCGCTGAGCGCCGTGCTGCTGGCCGCCGGCCTGAGCCTGCACGGTCGGGATGCGGACCTGTTCACCCGGATGAACGCCTCGCTCAACGCCCTGCCCGGTCCGCTGCTGCCCACGCTCTGGTCGCTGCTGAGCGTCGCCGGCCTGGGCCTGAGCGTGTTCATCGTGCTGGTGGCCCTGCATCGCGGTCGTGAGGCACGATCGATGCGCCCGATCTCGGCCCTGCTCTGGTCCTTTCCGATCGGCGGGGGCCTGACGCATCTGTTCAAGCGCCTGATCGAGCAGCCGCGCCCGGCCGCGGTCCTGCCGCCGGAGGCGCTGACCGTGATCGGCCACCCGCTGCTGAGCGGGGCCATGCCCTCCGGACATGCGGTCACCGCCCTGGCCCTCGCGGGCCTGCTGCTGACCCGGCCGCGGTCGCCCCTGCAGCGCGCCTTGATCATCGCCGGAACCCTGGCCCTGCTGCTGGCGCGCGTGGCCGTGGGCGCCCACTGGCCGGCCGATCTGTTCGCGGGCGCCGCGCTGGGCCTGCTCACCGCGACCTGGGCCTGGCAGCTGGCGGGCCACAGCGCGCTGACGCGCTGGCTGTGCACCCGACCGGGCCAGCTCGTGCTGGCGCTGGGACAGCTGGTCTGTGGCCTGGCCATCGCCCGCATCGAGACCGGCTACCCGGCCGCCCTGCCGCTGCAGGCCGTGCTGGCCGTGCTCTCGATCGCGGCCGGGCTGCACCGCACCGCCTCCGCCCTGGGCGAGCGGTCGACGCCACCATGAGTCCGCAGGACCTGTTCGACGCGCTGCTCACCCCGCGCACCCGGCTGGCCGCGCCGGTCTGGGCCGCCGCGGCCGCCGCCCTGTCGACCACCTGGCTGCTGCGCGCCGCCCGGCTCCGGGCCGAATGGCAGCCACGCACCGGCGCGACGTTCGCGGACTGCCTGCGCCTGTTCCTGGTGCACAACGCCGCCGTCGTCTGGCTGCCGATGCGCAGCGGCGAGGCCGGCTATGCGCTGTGGCTGCAGCGCCGCTGGCAGGTGCCGCTGCAGGACTCGCTGCCCAGCCTGCTGTGGCTGCGGCTGCAGGACGCCGTGGTGCTGGCGCTGCTGAGCGCGCTGACGCTGACGCTGGCCGGCCTGGCCCTGCCGGCCCTCGCGGCGCTGGGGCTGGCGGCCGTCCTGCTGGTCGC
>JAUPTP010000235.1 GCA_030918015.1 Pseudomonadota bacterium | reverse complement strand
ACCGGCCGATGCTGGTGCTCTGGACGCTGGGCTTCGTCCTGGCGGGCGTCAAGGCGATGATGACCAAGGAGGTGGCCGCGCGCGGCACCGACTTCAAGCTGCTGTTCGGCTTCATGGCGATGCTGGGCCTGTCGCTGGTGTTCGCCGGCTGGGCCGGCGGGGCCATCGACGCGATGAACAACTTCTCCACCTCGTCGATGCTGTTCGTGCTGGTGGCGCTGAACGTGACCTCGCTGCGCCGGCTGAAGCTGGCCTGCGCGGCCGTCGTGCTGTCGATGCTGATCGCGGCACTGTTCGGTATTCAGGCCTACCACACAGGCCAGTATGTCGATCAGCTGGTGCTGCGTCAGGTCGCGCCGGTGCACGAGGAAGACGATCCAAGCCGTGCCCCCCCGTCGGTCGCCTCAGAGATTCCGGCACTGGACCTGACCGGCTGGTATCTGTGGCGGGTTCGCGGCCAGGGCTTCCTGAGCGACCCCAACGACTTCTCCCAGGCGCTGGTGATGTGCCTGCCGCTGCTGTTCGTGCTGTGGCGCCAGCGGGCCTGGATCCGCAACCTGCTGCTGGTCGTGGCCCCCGGCGCCGTGATGATGTATGCGATCGTGCTGAGCCAGTCGCGCGGCGCCCTGCTCGGCGTGGCCTCGCTGCTGTTCTTCATCGTGCGCGACTGGCTGGGCACCACCCGCACCGCGATCCTGGGCGGGGCAGCGGCCGTGCTCTTCCTGGGCGCCAGCGCCGTGGGCGGGCGCGGCTTCTCGTCGCAGGAGCAGTCGGCCGGCGAGCGCATCGAGGCCTGGGCCGTCGGCCTGGAGCTGCTGAAGTGGCGCCCGCTGTGGGGCGCGGGCTATGGCAACTTCCTCGATCACCACAACCTCACGGCCCACAACTCCTTCGTGCTGTGCTTCGCCGAGCTGGGCCTGATGGGCTATTTCCTGTGGATCGGCATGATCGTGCTGACCTACAAGAGCCTGAGCACGACCGTCGAGCTGCTGCCCCTGCGCAGCCCGCACCGGCAGATGGCGGTGCTGATGCGCAACGCGCTGGTCGGCTTCCTGGTGTGCGCGTGGTTCCTGTCGCGCACCTACCAGCCGGTCCTGTACTTTCTGCTGGCGCTTTGCGTGGCGACTTGGTGGTGCGCAAGCCACGCTCCGGGCCTGCTCGATCAAGAATCCAGCAACTACGAAAAAATGCACAACATTCCCTGGATTCGCAGCACCTTCATCATGATGTTCATGACGATTGTGGCGGTCCGGGCCTTCGTCTTCTCGCATCAGATGGGGCGCGGGGGCTGATCAGATCGGCGATAAATCCCGTTCGGGAAAGATCGCGAGCGGAAATGACAAAGTGCAATGCTAGAGTTCGTCCCGATTGCCTCGGACAAACCTTCCTGTTCGCGTCTTTGCCTCCTCTCAACCCTGATAGACCCCGATGACGCTCGTCTTTGTGCTCCTCGTCGTGCTGCTGATCGTGTGCGCGGCGGTCGCGCTCTTCATCCGCCAGCGCAACATCCAGGAGTGGCTGCTCAGCTACATCAGGCAGGACTGGCGTGCGCCGGTTCCCGCGGGCACGACCAAGCATGTGATGTTCTGCTTCGTCGACCACTACGAGCCGATGTGGAAGCGCCCGGACTACGCCACCGAGTGCCGCCGGGTGGCGCGCTGGCGCCAGGAGTATCCGGCGCTGTGCGACCAGTTCCGTGACGCCGACGGGCGCGGCCCGATCCACAGCTTCTTCTACCCGGAAGAGGAATACCGCCCCGAGCACCTGGAGCCGCTGGTCGAGATCTGCCGCATGGGCTACGGCGAGATCGAGATCCACCTGCACCACGACAAGGACACCGAGGCCGGTCTGCGCGAGAAGCTGCGCCGCTTCACCCAGCTGCTGGTCGACCGCCACGACGCGCTGCCGGTCGATCCGGTCACCAAGCAGCCGCGCTGGGCCTTCATCCACGGCAACTGGGCGCTGGACAACTCGCACCCGCACGACTTCGGCTGCGGCGTGAACAACGAGCTGATCGTGCTGCGCGAGGAAGGCTGCTACGTCGACTACACCTTCCCGGCGTCGCCCGACCCGTGCCAGACCTCGACGATCAACAAGATCTACTACGCCAAGGATGATCCGCAGCAGTGCAAGTCGCATGACACCGGCGTGCGGGTGAAGGTCGGCGGCAAGCCCTGGGGCGACCTGATGCTGATCCAGGGGCCGCTGGGCTTCAAGTGGAGCGACCGCAAGTTCGGCATCATCCCGCGCATCGAGAACTCCGACATCCGCACCAGCTGCCCGCCCACGCCCGACCGGGTCGACGCCTGGGTGGAGACCGGCATCCATGTCGAGGGCAAGCCGGAATGGATCTTCGTCAAGATCCACACCCACGGCACGCAGGAGCGCGACATGGACACGCTGCTGGGCGAGCCGATGAAGCGCTGCTACGAGCACCTGCACGCCAAGTACAACGACGGCAAGGAGTGGAAGCTGCACTATGTCAGCGCCCGCGAGATGTACAACATCGTCAAGGCCGCCGAGCAGGGGCTGCCCGGCGACCCTGGCCAGTACCGCGACCATGTCATCCCGCGCCCGGGCTACCGCCCGATGCCTGCGGGGAACTGAGCGGTGGTCGAGCTGCTGCTGAGCATCATCGCGATCGGAGGGGTCGTGGCGGTGATCTACTCCTACGCCCTCTATCCCTTCGTCCTGTTCCTGGTCGGCGCCTGCAGCCAGGGGCTGCGCGACGTGGCCTTCGTCTTCCGCAAGAGCGAGCGCCGGCTGGAGGCCCAGCGTGCCGCCGCCGGCACCGAGCCGGACTGGCCGCCGGTGGCCATCGTCATCTCGGCCTACAACGAGGAACGCCACATCGTCTCGCGCATCGAGAACCTGCTGGCGCTCGACTATCCCGCCGACCGGCTGCGCGCCTACATCGGCTCGGACGGCAGCCGCGACCGCACCGCCGAGCTGATGGGCCGCTTCGCGGGCGAGCCGCGCCTGGTCGCGCTGCCCTTCGAGCAGAACCGCGGCAAGGCCAGCGTGCTCAACGACCTGGTCTCGCGCACCACCGAGCCGATCGTCGTCTTCTCCGACGCCAACACCTACTTCGAGCGCGGCGCGCTCAAGAAGCTGGTCTCGCGCTTCGACGACCCGAAGGTCGGCGGCGTCACCGGCGAGCTGCGCCTGCTGGGCAACGCCGGCGGCGACAACCAGGACAGCCTGTACTGGCGCCTCGAGCAGTTCCTGAAGTTCTTCGAGGCCCGCATCGGCGCGCTGCTGGGCGCCAACGGCGCGATCTACGCGATCCGCCGCGCGCTGTGGCAGCCGATCCGCCCGGACACCATCTGCGACGACTTCGTCATCGCGATGAACGTCTCGGCCGGCGGCCACCGGCTGGTCTACGAGCCCAAGGCCTGGGCCGAGGAGGACACGCCCGAGGAGATCGGCGAAGAGGTCAAGCGCCGCATCCGCATCGGCATCGGCAACTTCCAGGCGCTGGTGCGCCATCCGCAGTACCTGACGCGCACCTCGGCGGCGACCGCCTTCGCCTACGTGTCGCACAAGGTGCTGCGCTGGACCGCACCGCACCTGCTGCTGCTGGCGCTGGCCGCCTCGGTGGCGCTGGCGGCGCAGACCGGCTCGTCGGGCTGGGCGATATACGCGCTGGGCCAGGCGCTGGCCTACCTGGCCGCCTGGGCGGGCTGGCAGATGAGCAGCCGCGGCGTGAAGCTGCCGACGCTGGTCAAGCTGGCCGCCTTTCTCTTTGCACTGAACTGGGCCTTCCTGATCGCGTCCTGGCGCTATGCCACCGGACGCTACGCGGGAAGCTGGGGCCGCACCAGCCGCTGATCGCCCGGCTTCGGGTCATCAGCGGCCGCACCTGCACGCTCGCCGGCCAGGTACCGGCGGCGGCAACGGGGGAGGCCGTGGAACAAATCGTGTTTTTCTGCGGGAGCAAGACGTGTTGAGGGTTGGAATCATCGGCTGCGGCAAGATCGCCGACGGCCATGTCGAACAGATCCGCGCGATCGGCCGCGGCGAGGTGGTCGCGGTCTGCGACCGCGAGCCGCTGATGGCCGAACAGCTGGCGGTGCGCATGAAGATCCCGGGCCGCTACGACGATGCGGCCGAGATGTTCGCCAAGGAACGCCTGGACGTCGTGCACATCGCCACGCCGCCGGACTCGCACCTGTTCCTGGCGAAGATGGCCTTCGCGGCGGGCTGCCATGTGTTCATGGAGAAGCCCTTCGCGCTGACCGCGGCGCAGGCGCTCGAGATCCTGAAGCTGGCCAAGGAGTCCGGCCGCAAGGCGGGCGTCAACTACCTCTACAACTACGAGACGCCGGGCCTCGAGCTGGAGGAGCTGCTGAAGAAGAACGAGCTGGGCGAGGTCGTCCACCTCGACACCAACTACGGCTACAACCTGTCGGGCGACTACGGCCTGGCGGTGATGACCGATCCCGGCCACTGGGTGCACCGGCTGCCGGGCAAGCTGTTCCACAACGTGCTCGACCATGTGCTGGCCAAGGTGGTGCCCTTCCTCGGCGACGAGATCGACACCCGCGTGCTGGCCTTCCGCCGCCGCGGCCCCACCGGTTCGGCCATCGTCGACGCGATGCCCGACGAGCTGCGCTTCATCCTGAGGAGCGGCGGCGTCACGGTCAGCGGCAATGTCAGCGCCCACGGCCGCCCGGTGCCGCACACGCTGAAGGTGGTCGGCACCACCGACTCGGTCGAGCTCGACTACACCTCGCGCACGCTGATCCGCGCCTCGCGCTGGTCCGCGCCCAGCGCGCTGGGCCGCCAGTTCATGGCCTGGACCCAGGCCCGGCAGCTCGCCGCCAACGGCCGGCGCAACATCACCCGCTTCCGCAAGTACGAGTTCCACTACTTCCAGTGCATGCGCGTGCTGCTGGACCGCTTCTACGACGCGGTCGAGGGCAAGGGGGCGGATCCGATTCCGCCCGAGCAGATCCTGCGGGTGTGCCGCGTCATCGACCAGATCGTCGAGGGCGTCGACGCCTGCATGGCCGACCCGAAGAACT
>JAUPTP010000234.1 GCA_030918015.1 Pseudomonadota bacterium | reverse complement strand
CCAGCGCGCGCGGCAGGCCCGCGGCGATGATCTTGGCGGCGGTCGCGTCGTGGTCGTAGGGCACGCGGTGGAAGGCCAGCGTCTGGCGCGTCAGGTCGAACAGGGCCCAGGCCGCGGCCGGGTTGCCGTCGCGCGGCTGGCCGGCCGAGCCGGGGATGGCCAGCCACTGGCGGTGGGTCGGCACCGGCACCGCCACGCCGGGCACCGGCGAGAAGTTGGCGATCTTGCCGGTGCTGGAGAGGTGGTAGAGCGCCGGCTGGTGGACATGGCCGCAGAAGGTGTGGCGGCAGTCGGTGGCCATCATGCTGCGCACCGCCTCGGCCCGGCTCAGGATGTATTCCCAGCCGGAGGGCGCCCAGCCGTTGGCGTGCACGAACAGGCAGCCGAACTCCTCGCGGCGCATCGGCAGGCTGGCCAGGAACTCGAGCTGCGCGGGCGAGAGCTGCGAGCGCGTCCACTCGATCGCCCGGCGGGCATCCTCGACCAGGTTGGGGTTGGGCTCGGAGGCCACCGCATCGTCGTGGTTGCCGCGCACGACGATCGCCCCTTGCGTGACCAGATCGCGCACGCGCTCCACCACCCAGGCCGGATCGGCGCCATAGCCCACGAAGTCGCCCAGCAGCGCGATGCGGTCGGCCCCGTGCAGATGGGCCTGCTCCAGACAGGCCTCGAAGGCCTCGCGGTTGGCGTGAATGTCAGTGATGAGTGCGATTTTCATGGTCGATGTCCCCCCGGCGGACCGCCCGGTGCGGGCGCGCCGGCCGGGAATCGAGTGTAGACGCCCCTCCCCGGGGCCGACATGACGCTCGCCTAGAATCGCCGCGTACCACCACGCTTTTCCCCCTTGCGCCACAGCATGAACATGGACGATCAAGCGCCCCGGGCCCGCAGCCGCAGCCGCGACTGCGACGTGCTCGTCATCGGCGGCGGCCCCGCCGGCTCGACGCTGGCCACGCTGCTGGCGCGGCGCGGCCGCCGCGTCACGCTGATCGAGAAGATGCACCACCCGCGCTTCCACATCGGCGAGTCGCTGCTGCCGGCCAACGTGCCGCTGTTCGACGACCTGGGCGTGCGCGCCGAGGTCGAGGCGGTCGGCATGCCCAAGTGGGGCGTCGAGTTCGTCTCGCCCGACCACGATCACCGCAGCTACCTCGAGTTCGGCGACGCGCTCGACAAGTCGCAGCCCTACGCCTGGCAGGTGCGCCGCGCCGACCTCGACGAGATCCTGTTCCGCCACGCCGCGAAGGCCGGTGCCACCACGCAGGAGGGCCACCGCGCCCGCGCGGTGCGCTTCGACGCCGAAGGCGCCGACGTGGACATCGACCTCGACGACGGCCGCCGCGAGACCTGGCGCGCGCGCTACGTCGTCGACGCCAGCGGCCGCGACACGCTGCTGGCCACGCAGATGCAGTCCAAGCGCAAGCACCCCGAGCACGCCAGCTCGGCGCTGTTCGGCCACTTCCGCGGCGCGCGCCGGCTGGAGGGCCGGCTGGAGGGCAACATCACCATCTTCTGGTACCCGCACGGCTGGTTCTGGTTCATCCCGCTGGCCGACGGCACCACCAGCATCGGCGCGGTCTGCTGGCCCTACTACCTGAAGTCGCGCGCCAAGCCGCTGCGCGAGTTCTTCATGGACACCATCGCGCTGTGCCCGCAGCTGGCCGAGCGGCTGGCCGGGGCCGAGCTGGTCGACGACCAGGTGCACGCCACCGGCAACTACTCCTACCAGGGCACGCACTGCACCGGCGAGCGCTACGCGATGCTGGGCGACGCCTTCGCCTTCATCGACCCGGTGTTCTCCTCGGGCGTCTACCTGGCGATGCAGAGCGCCTACGCCGCGGTGCCGCTGATCGAGGCCTCGCTGGAGAAGGTGCCCTCGTCGTGCACCGTCGAGCGGGCGAACTTCGAGAAGTTCATGCGCACCGGACCGCGCGAGTTCTCGTGGTTCATCTTCCGCGTCACCAACCCGACGATGCGCGAATTCTTCATGGCGCCGCAGAACCCGCTGCGCATGAAGGAGGCGCTGCTGACCGTGCTGGCCGGCGACATCTACGGCCGCACGCCCTACCGCCGCCCGCTGCAGGCCTTCAAGGCGCTGTACTGGCTGGTGTCGCTGGCCCACCCGCTGCGCACCTGGCGGGCCTGGCGGCGGCGCCGCAACAACATCCGCGACTTCGACCTCGCCGCGACGACGTGACCCCGAGCTTCCTGAGATTCGAGCGCCAGCGCCCGCAGACCGCCCCCCCCGGGCCGGTGCTGGGCGAGATCCGCCACCACGGCGACGCCCGCGAACAGGGTCTGCCCCGGCGCCTGGACGGCCAGACCGAGCGCGTCGAGCGCTGGATCACGACCGCGGCCCCCGAGGCGGGCCGCACCGGCCTGCTCACCTGGCGCCGCGCCGGCCCCTGGCTGCATGCGCACGCCCGGCTGACCGTCCGCGACGGCGAGCAGCTGCGCGCCGACACCCACGCGCTCTACACCGACCTGTTCGAGGTGCTGCGCCAGCACGGCGGCCTGCACCTGCTCAAGGTCTGGAACTACCTGCCGCACATCAACGCCGAGCTCGACGGGCTCGAGGTCTACCGGCACTTCAACATCGGCCGCCAGCAGGCCTTCCTCGAAGCGGGCCAGCGCGCCTTCGAGGGGGCGCCGGCGGCCTGTGCGCTCGGTCACCACGGCGGGCCCCTGAGCGTGCATGTCCTGGCCGGGCGCGTGGCGCCACGGCCGGTCGAGAACCCGCGCCAGGTCAGCGCCTACCACTACCCGTCGGCCTACGGCCCGCGCAGCCCGACCTTCTCGCGCGCGGCGCTGGTCGCGCTGGCACCCGCCGAGGAGATGCTGCTCATCTCCGGCACCGCCAGCATCGTCGGCCACGAGACCCGGCATCCCGGCGACGTGGCCGCGCAGACCGCCGAGACGCTGCGCAACCTCGAGGCGGTGATCGCCTCGGCGCACGCGCAGACGCCCGCCCGCTTCGACCTGCGCGCGCTGGACATGACGGTCTACCTGCGCGACCCGGCCGACCGCCCGGCGGTCGAGGCGGTGCTGGCGGCCGTGCTCGGCGCGGACGCGCCCGGCCTGCGCGACGCGCTGTGGCTGCAGGCCGACATCTGCCGCGCCGACCTGCTCGTCGAGATCGAGGCCCAGGGGAGCGCGCCGCGATGAGGGGCCTGGGTGCTGGCGCGCTCCGCCGAGGAGTCGCGCCGTGACGACTGAACCCCGATCACGCCGCCCGCACGCCCTGCTGCGACCGCTGCTGTGGCTGTGGATGATGGTGCTGGTGGCCTGGCTCGGGCTGATCTCGCTGGGCTGGAACGCCGTGGCCTTCATGCTGCAGGGGCTGCCGCTGCCGCCGGGCCGGCGCTTGGCGATCGGCCGCGGCGGCGTCACCTACGGCTACCGCTTCTACTGGGCCTGCGCGCGCGCCAGCGGCCTGATGCGCCTGGAAGCCGAAGCGCTGGACGCGCTGCGCGATGCGCCCGGCGGCCTCATCATCGCCGCCAACCACCCCAGCCTGCTCGACGCGGTGATGCTGGTGGCGCGGCTGCCGCGCAGCGTCTGCGTGATGAAGGGCGCGCTGATGCGCAACGTCTTCCTCGGCGCCGGCGCCCGGCTGGCGGGCTACATCGTCAACGACTCGCCGCGGCAGATGATCCGCGCCGCGGTCGACAGCCTGCAGGCCGGCGGCCAGCTGATCGTGTTCCCCGAAGGCACCCGCAGCCCCGGTCCCGGCGGCACGCTGCACCCGCTGCGCCCGGGCCTGACGCTGATCGCGCAGCGCGCCGGCGTGCCCGTCCAGACCGTGATCATCGAGACCGATTCGCCCTATCTCGGCAAGGACTGGCCGCTGTGGCGGCTGCCGCCGCTGCCCATCGTCTTTCGTGCCCGGCTGGGCGAGCGCTTCGCGCCCGAGGCCGATCACGAGGCGCTGCTCGCGCGCATCGAGGACCATTTCAGGAAGGAGCTCGGCGCATGACCACCAGCGACGCCCCGCCGCCGACGCGCCCTGCGCGCTCGCGCACCCATGCGCTCATCATCCCCAGTTACAACACCGGGCCGAAGGTGCTCGAGACGGTGGCCGCCGCCCGCGCGCAGTGGTCGCCGGTCTGGGTGGTGGTCGACGGCAGCACCGACGGCAGCACCGAGGGCCTGCGCCGCCTGGCCGCCGCCGACCCGGACCTGCACCTGATCGTGCTGGCGCACAACCAGGGCAAGGGCAGCGCGGTGCTGGCCGGCCTGCGCGCGGCGCGCGACCTGGGCTACACCCACGCGCTGACCATGGACGCCGACGGCCAGCATCCGGCCGACCTGATCGGGCTGTTCATGCGCCGCTCGCAGGCCCAGCCCGACGCGATGATCCTGGGCAAACCGGTGTTCGACGCGTCGGCGCCGCGGCTGCGGGTGCGCGGACGGCGCATCTCCAACGCCTGGACCGACCTGGAGACGCTGGGCGCGGGCATCGGCGACTCGCTCTACGGCTTTCGCGTCTACCCGGTCCACGCGCTGATCGCGGTGATGCGCCGCCAGCCCTGGATGCGCCGCTTCGACTTCGACACCGAGGCGGTGGTGCGCCTGGCCTGGCGCGGCGTGGCGCCGCTGAACCTGCCCGCGCCGGTGAAATACCTGCGCCCGGAGGACGGCGGCGTGTCGCACTTCAACTACCTGCGCGACAACGCGCTGCTGACCTGGATGCACACCCGGCTGGTGCTGGAATTCCTGCTGCGCCTGCCGCTGCTGCTGGTGCGCCGCCTGACCCGCCGCCCGCCCTTCCAGCTGCTGGAGCGCTGAGTCGCGGTGCCGACCGCCTGCCCGAGGGTGCAAGCAAGGCCCGGTTCGACCGCTTCTTTCATCTGCATGGGTGGCAGCGTCACGGCACGGTAGGCACACTGGAGGGATCCCGTCCCTCCCAGGAAAGCCCGGGCCCGAGGAAACCGAATGAGCCACGATCGATCGACCTGCCTGATTTCGCGCCGCCGCCTGCTGGGCGCGGCCGCGCTGGCCCCGCTGGCGGCCTCGCCGCTGCTGGGCGGC
>JAUPTP010000233.1 GCA_030918015.1 Pseudomonadota bacterium | reverse complement strand
CGGCCTCGGCGGCGGCCGGCGCGCCACGGCGCGGGCCGCGCTGCGACTTCGCCTCCTGGGCGCGGCGTTCCTGGTGCAGCGCGCGGCGGCGGTCAAGCTCCTGCTGCGCGATGCCGCGGTGCTCGTCGCTGATGTCGCCCGCGGCCTGGCCGTCGAGGTCGACGCGGCTGGGCGCCTTGGTCAGCGCGACCAGATAGGCGGTGGCGTTGGTGTGGCGACGCAGGAAGGCCGACAGCGTCGCGCGGCTGAACACGCCCGGCGCACGCTCCTTGATGTCGGCCTGGATGCGCAGCTTCAGCGGCTTGGCCGGGCCGTCGAACAGCGCGGGGAAGCGCTCGCGCAGCTGGCGCGCGCATTCGGCCGGGCTCATGTCCGGCACCTTGGCCGGGGGGGCGTCCGCAGGCGTGTCCGCAGACAGCTCGGGGGCGGTCTCCGGGAGGACGGCGGCGGCCTCGACCGGCGTGGACGCCTCGGGGGCCGCATCGACGGCGGGGACCTCGGCGGCGGTCGGGTTCTCGGGAGTGGACATGGCGCTCGGTGAACGGAAATGAAGACGGAAAGGACGCGATTGTGGCCGACTCTCGTCAAGCCCGGCGCGGACGCACCTTCGAGGCGGCCAGCCGGGCCTGTGCGCGGGCCGTCTCGACGTCCTCGTCGCGCACCAGCGCCACGCCCATGCGCCGGCGCTCGAAGCTCTCGGGCTTGCCGAACAGGCGCACCTCGGAGCGCGGCACCCGCAGCGCCTCGTCGACGCCGTCGAAGACCAGCCCCTCGGCCTCGACGCCGCCGTAGATGACCGCGCTGGCGCCGGCCGACTTCAGCGCGGTGTCCACCGGCAGGCCGAGGATGGCGCGCGCGTGCAGCTCGAACTCGTTCTGCCACTGGGTGCACATCGTCACCATGCCGGTGTCGTGCGGGCGCGGGCTGACCTCGCTGAACCAGACCTGGTCGCCACGGACGAAGAGCTCGACGCCGAACAGGCCCTGGCCGCCGAGGTCGTCGGTGACCGCGCGCGCGATGCGCTGCGCCTCGGCCAGCGCCGCCGGCCGCATCGGATGCGGCTGCCAGCTCTCGACATAGTCGCCCTTCACCTGCAGGTGGCCGATCGGGTCGCAGAAGTGCGTCTCGACCTGGCCGTCGGCGCCGAACGCGCGCACCGTCAGCAGCGTGATCTCGTAGTCGAAGTCGATGAAGCCCTCGACGATGACGCGGCCGTGGCTGACCCGGCCGCCCGCCATCGCATGGTCCCAGGCCTTGCGCACGTCCTCGGGGCCGTCGAGCCGGCTCTGGCCCTTGCCGGAGCTGCTCATCACCGGCTTGACCACGCAGGGATAGCCGATGCCGGCGTCGATCGCCGCCTGCAGCTCCTCGAGCGAGTCGCAGAAGCGGTAGGGGCTGGTGGGCAGGCCGAGCGTCTCGGCGGCGAGGCGGCGGATGCCCTCGCGGTCCATCGTCAGGCGCGCGGCGCGCGCGGTCGGGATGACGCGCACGACGCCCTCGGCCTCGAGCCGTTCCAGCTCGGGCGTGG
Source organism: Pseudomonadota bacterium (assembly GCA_030918015.1). GTDB lineage: Bacteria > Pseudomonadota > Gammaproteobacteria > Burkholderiales > Burkholderiaceae_C > Sphaerotilus. The sequence continues at coordinate 3,507 of JAUPTP010000233.1, read as the reverse complement.
CGATCGCCTCGATCTCGGGCACCACCAGGTCGGGCCGCTCGGCCTCGATCAGCGCGCGCAGCGGCGCCGCATCGCTCATCGCGATCGTGCGGGCGTGGTGCGCGACCTGCTGACCCGGCGCGTTCTCGTAGCGGTCGACCGCGATCGTCTCGACGCCGAGGCGCTGCAGCGCGATCAGCACCTCCTTGCCGAGCTCGCCGCTGCCGAGCAGCATGACGCGGGTGGCATGGGCGGACAGCGGGGTTCCGATGGGCTTCATCCGGGCTCCTGACGGTGGGAAGGAAGTGGCAAAAGGCCAGGCCGGGATTGTGACGGCTGGGCGGGAATTGACCCTCCGCAAGGACGGAGGAAGACGGGATTTTCATGATGCGGTCATTCCGACAGCGTCTGCCCCCATCACCATGACCACCTCGCCCCGCCCTGCCCGCCCGCGCACCCGACGCCCCGCCACCGCCCTGCCGGTGGAAGCCGCGGTGGACAAACCCGTGGAGATGGCCGACAAGTCCGCGCCGATCACCGCCGCCCGCCTGGAGCGCTACGAGGTGGGCGCCGCGACCGAGGCGGCGGTCGCCGTGCGCGAGATGGCGCTGTCGGACGTGATGGCCCGGCGCCAGCGCGGCGAGATCGACGACGCGGTCTGGGGCGCGCAGCTGCGCGCGCTGATCGCCGGCTCCTCGCCGGACGATCTGGCGCTGCTGCGCGGCTCGCTGGCGACACCGCAGCGCGTGCCGGCCGCGCCCGGCGTCGACCCGGACACCGAGCTGGCCCCGGGCTGGCGCGAAGGCGCCTATCCCTACCGGCACCTGATGTCGCGCAAGGCCTACGAGAAGCAGAAGTACCGGCTGCAGGTCGAGCTGCTGAAGCTGCAGGCCTGGGTCAAGGAGACCGGCGCGCGCGTCGTCATCCTGTTCGAGGGCCGCGACGCCGCCGGCAAGGGCGGCACGATCAAGCGCTTCATGGAGCACCTCAACCCGCGCGGCGCGCGCGTCGTGGCGCTCGAGACGCCCAGCGAGATCGAGAGCGGCCAGTGGTACTTCCAGCGCTATGTGCAGCACCTGCCCACCCGCGGCGAGATCGTGCTGTTCGACCGCTCCTGGTACAACCGCGCCGGCGTCGAGCGGGTCATGGGCTTCTGCAGCGACGCGCAGTACGAGCAGTTCATGCGCGAGGCGCCCGAGTTCGAGCGCAACCTGGCGCGCAACGGCATCTTCCTGTTCAAGTTCTGGTTCTCGGTCAGCCGCGCCGAGCAGCGCCGCCGCTTCAAGGAGCGCGAGACGCACCCGCTCAAGCAGTGGAAGCTGAGTCCCATCGACAAGGCCAGCCTCGACAAGTGGGACGACTACACCCGCGCCAAGGAGGCGATGTTCCTGCACACCGACACGCCCGACGCGCCGTGGACGGTGATCAAGTCGGACTGCAAGAAGCGCGCGCGCCTGAACGCGATGCGCTACGTGCTGCACCGCCTGCCCTACGCGCGCAAGGATCTGCGCACGCTCGGGCCGGTCGATCCGCTGATCGTCGGCCGCCCGGCGCTGGTGGGCTGCGGCGCGCACGGCGGCGAGGACCAGCTCGCCAGCAGCACCGCGGCCTGAGCCGCGCTCAGGCAACGGCGGGCGGGCCGGCCTTGAGCTGGTCGAGCACGAAGCGGGCGTGGCAGTCGCGCACGCCCGGCAGCGTCAGCAGCTGCTCGGCGACGAAACGGCCGTGCTGCGCCAGATCGGTGCTGACCACCTTCAGCAGGTAGCGGCTCGGGTCGCAGCCCAGCCGAACGCACTCGACCACCTGCGGCCACGCCGGCAAGGCCGCCGCCAGCCGCCCGGCCGCCTCGGCACCGGGCTCGAGCTGCAGCTCGACAAAGGCCGTGAGCATCAGGCCGAGCCGCTGCGGCGGCACCAGCGCGGCATAGCCGGCGATGACGCCGCCCTCCTCGAGCCGGCGCACCCGGCGCAGCACGGCCGAGGCCGAGAGCTGCACCAGCCCGGCCAGTTCATCGAAGGTCATTCGACCGTGATGCTGCAGCGCACCGACGAGGCGCCGGTCGATGTCGTCGAGCACAGGCGGCGCGGCAGCGCTCGCAGAAGTGGAGGAAGGGGCGAGATCCATCGGGCGACGATTGCAGTTCCGGCGCACGCCAATCGCGGCCTCGCGCCAAACCATACGGTACCACGGTCGTGTGACGGCGCAGGCGCCGACCTGCAGGCGCGGCGAGATATCCCCGCCTTGTCCACCGGATGTCCACAGCGCAAGGCCGGTTGTTCACCGGTTCATCACGGGTTGTTCACAGCTTTCCCACGCATCCGGGCACACCGCACTGACAGGTCATGCCGCCCTCATGATGCGTCTCGCCATAGTCGCAGGTGATTTCCTCGCCCTGGGCGATGTCGCGCATCGAGTGGATCTCGACCCGGCCCTGCCGGATGCGGAGCACCGCATTGGGGCGACAGCAGTGATTCGTGAACCGCAGCGGATCCATCGAACGAGAGGCATCGATCGCCTTTCTGTCGGAAATTTCGACCATCATGATGCGATCGACATTCTTCACGCGCTCTCGGGCTTCCTGGACGCTGATCGCCTCCCCGCGGATCTCGCCGATCTTGCGCCGCGCCGGGATGGCTTCGGCCGCGAAGGCCCCCGTGCCATCGATCGGACTCGGGGCATTGAGGACAGCATATTTCTGAGGGTTGGCAGGTGTGCCCATGGACGGTTCCCCGATCATTCGAAGACCCGATGGTACGGGTTGCCGACCCTGGGCCGGACCCGGGCGACGACGCGAGCCCGAGTTATCCAGTGCTGTGAATAAGAAGCTGTGAACAACCTGCCCGAAGTGGCAAATCAGTGACATCGGTCACGATCCGCCCGTCTTGTGGGGACAACCCTGTGAGCAAGCAGAGGATAGAGGGCGAACAAGTCTGGAGAACTTTCGACATCGCCAAGTTGTTGTCATTCTCTCCCAAGCCAATCCACTGGGTCATCCACAGGGTTCGCCATGAATCAAGTGATTGATTTTGAAAGGAAAAACCGACTTGTCCACAGAAATGGCCGCCCTCTACTACTATGTACTATCTATAAATACATAAGAAGACAGGGAAAAGTCCTCCCGAGACCCAAGCCGAAAAAAGAAGACCCGGCACACAGGGACTTCGGCAGATCGAGAAGAGCACAGGATTCCCGGCTCAGCAGGACGGCACCGGTTCTGAGGTCTTGAAGGAAAGCCGGCCCAGATGGCGCATGATGCGAAACCGCGCGGAACGGAACGGCGCACACGCAGCACGCCAGCGCTGATGCCTCAGCGATCCGCTGGCGCCTTGCCGATGGCTTGGCACGCATCTTGAAAGCCTCGACGCCGCAACCCTGCATCCATTTCTCTTTCCCCTTTCGCGGAGACTTCCAGATGAATCACAAGCTCAATGTCGCGCTCGCTGGTCTGGCGCTGCTGGCGGCCGCAGGCTCGGCCTCGGCGCAGGAAGTGGTCAAGATCGGCCATGTGGGCCCGACGAGCGGCGGCAT
>JAUPTP010000232.1 GCA_030918015.1 Pseudomonadota bacterium | reverse complement strand
CGCTTTCCGCTCACGCCCCTGGTCTACGCCCTGATCCTGGTCCACGCGATCATCCTGATGGTGGGCGGGCACTACACCTATGCCCGCGTGCCGCTGGGTTTCTGGCTGCAGGAGTGGTTCGATTTCAGCCGCAACCACTACGACCGCATCGGCCACCTGGCGCAGGGCTTCATCCCGGCCATGGTGGCGCGTGAGATCCTGCTGCGTCAGACGCCGTTGAAGCCGGGCGGCTGGCTGTTCTTCCTGGTGACCAGCGTGTGCCTGGCCATCAGTGCCGTCTACGAGTTCATCGAGTGGTGGGCCGCGCTGGCGCTGGGCGCCGGGGCCGACGAGTTCCTGGCCACGCAAGGCGACCCGTTTGACACCCAGGCCGACATGCTGATGGCCACGCTGGGCGCCATGCTGGCCCAGGTGCTGCTGGCGCGCTGGCACGACCGCCAACTGGCGGTTTTGCGGCGCTGAGGCGTTTGCCTGTGCGGCGGGGGATCAGCCCCGCTGCGCGTCGGTCCGGAAGGCGTTGACCGCAGCGGACAGCCGTTGCGCCTGCTCGGTCAGGCTGGCGGCGGCGGCGGCCGACTCCTCGACCAGCGCGGCATTCTGCTGCGTCATCTGATCCAGCTGGCTGACCGCCTGGTTGATCTGGCCGATGCTGCTGCTCTGCTCGGCAGCCGCAGCTGAAATCTCGCTGATCACGCTGCTGACCCGCATCACGTCGCTGACGATTTCCTGCATGGTCTGGCCGGCGTCCTGCACCAGCTGTGAGCCCGATTCCACCTGGGTCACCGAGGCGCCGATCAGGCCCTTGATTTCACGGGCGGCTTCGGCGCTGCGTTGCGCCAGGGTGCGCACCTCACCGGCCACCACGGCAAAGCCACGGCCCTGTTCACCGGCGCGGGCGGCTTCCACGGCGGCGTTCAGCGCCAGGATGTTGGTCTGGAAGGCAATGCCGTCGATCACGCCGATGATGTCGGCGATCTTGGCCGAGGACGAGCGGATCGCGCCCATCGTCTGCTCCACCTCCTGCATCAGCGCGCCGCCGCGCTCGGCCACCGAGCGGGCGGAGCCGGCCCGCTCATCGGCCTGGGAGGCCACTTCGGCGCTCTGGCGCACCGTGCCGGCGATCTGCTCCATCGACGAGGCGGTGGTCTGCAGGCTGCTGGCAGCCTGCTCGGTGCGGTGGCTCAGGTCGGTGTTGCCGGCGGCGACCTCCTGGCTGGAGAGCCGGATCGTCTCGCTGGCACGACGCACCTGGCCGACCAGCTCGCGCAGCTCGTCCTGCATCGCTCGCACCGCCGCGGCCAGATCGGCCACCTCCGAGCGGCCCTGCACCGGCACCGGCGAGGCCAGATCGCCCTCGGCGATGCGGCCGGCGACCTCGCGCAGCGTGCGCAGCGGCCGCACGATGCTGCGGTGCAAGGACCAGCCCAGCAGCACGGCCACCCCGATGTTGAACAGGGTGATCGCCACGAAGACGACATGCGCCCGGTCGAGGCGCAGATCGACCTCGGCGCCGAGCTGGCGCTGACGCTCCAGCTGCCAGGCCACCATCGCATCGGCCGCGGCGATGTAGTCCCGCGTCAATCCCTGGAAGGCGTCGGCGCGCTGGATGACCTGCTCCTCGTCGCCTCGGGCCGCCAGCAGCGCGTCGCGGGCGGAGAGATAGCGCTGACGGGCCGCCACCAGCTTCGCGCCGACCCGCTCGCCCTCCTCGCTGGTCTCGAGCTCCTCATAGCGCTTCTGGATGACCGATGTCCGGGCCGTGACCGCCTTGGCGGTCTCCGAGAAGTAGCCGGCCGTCAGGCCGCTGGCATCGAGCGCAATCGCCATCGCTCGCGCCGAGTTGGCCACGATGTTCTCGCGCCACTCGCGCGCCAGCGCCAGCCGCTCGCTCTGCTCGCCCTGCAGCGTGCGGTTGGCGGCCTCGACCCCGCGCAGGTTGATCCAGGTGACCGCCGAGGCGGTCGCCATCAACGCGATCATGATCGTGTAGCCCAGCGCCAGCCGGGCACCAATGCGCCAGTTCTCGAGCCATGACATGCGTGTGTCTCCGCGGGGGCAGGGTTTTGCGGTCTTTCGATCGGGGCCGAGTGTCGGTTCCCTCCCGTATCGGGCATGACACGAACAGCGGGAGAAAACCGGCCCTGCCACATGAGGACGGTCAAGTCAGGGCTTATCGCGGGACCGGTTTTCGGGCGGCTGCCGATGATCCGCCTCGCGCCGGAGACATGCGGTCAGACCGGCGCTGTCCTGCAAGGAGCTTCATCCGATGTCAGCCTTTTCCCGCGGCGGCTCGGCAGTATCGGCCCCGGTGTCCGGATCCGCCGGCGCCGCTTTCCCGTCGTCCGGTTTCTTCTCGCACCACGGCCCCTGGGCGCCGGGGGTGCGGCTGTTCCGCCGCCTGGGTTTCCGCAGCAAGGCCGTCATCGTCAGCACCTGCTTCATCGTGCCGCTGACCGTCGTCTCGGCCTCCTGGTTCGCCAAGAGCGTGCACGAGATCCGCTTCACCCGCACCGAGGCCCGCGGCACCCGCTACCTGCAGAACCTGTTCGCGCTGCAGCCCGGCCTGCTGGAGCTGCGCCGGCTGTCGCGCGACGACAGCGCAGCCGCCGCCCACGCGCAGCAGCGCCGGCAGCTGGCCGAGCAGATCGCGGCGCTGCCGACCCCGGAAGGCCCCGCGCTGGTCGAGGCCACGGCCCTGGCGGCGTTGAGCAAGGACATCGACGCTCTGGCCTTCGACCCGAAATCGCCTGGCAGCGCAGCCGCCCACGATGCCGCGATGGCGCGGCTGCTCGAGATGTCCAGCCAGGTGCTGGACCGCTCCAACCTGGCGCTGGACCCCGAGATCAGGACCTATTACCTGATGGACGCCTCGCTGGTGCACCTGCCCCAGCTGGCCGACCTGATGCAGCGACTGAGCCTGAGCGCGGCGCAGAACGGCGCCACCTCGGCCGTGACCCGCAGCCTCGACGCGCTGGCCGCGGCGCAGATCGAGGAGCTGCAGCATGCACTCGAGCGCACCCTGCCGCTGATGCCCGCACTGCGGGAGCGGGCCGGCATCGAGGCGCTGGTGACTTCGCTGGAGAAAGTGCGCGAGCACAGTGCCCGCGAGAACGGCGCGACCGCGGCCGCAGCAGCCCTGGCCGCCCTGCAAGGGCCGCTGCGGCAGACACGCGAGGTGATGAGCACCGAGCTCGAACGCCTGCTCGAGGCCCGCGCCGACGGCATCCTGCGCACCGAGGTGGCCGTCGGCGTGGCCATGGTCATCAGCCTGAGCGCCGCGCTCTACCTGTTCCACTGCTTCTTCCTGGTGATGAACGGCGGCCTGCGCGAGACCCGCCGCCACCTGCGCGCGATGACCGAGGGCGACCTCACCACCTCGCCCTCGCCCTGGGGCAAGGACGAGGCCGCCGCGCTGATGCTCGACCTGCGCGACATGCAGCACGCGCTGCGCCACATGGTCAGCAGCGTGCGCACGGCCAGCCACGACATCGTCGACTCCAGCGCCGAGATCGCCGAGGGCATGCGCGACCTGTCGCAGCGCAGCGAGCACTCCGCACACAACCTGCAGCAGTCGGCCGCCGCGATGGAGCAGATCTCGGTGACGGTCAAGAACACCTCGGCCCACACCGAGGAGGTCTCGAAGCTGGCCCGCGACAACGCCACCGCCGCCACCGAGGGCGGCCGGGTGATGGGTCAGGTGGTCGAGACGATGGAGGGCATCCGCAGCTCGTCGGCGCGCATCGGCGACATCATCGGCACGATCGACGGCATCGCCTTCCAGACCAACATCCTGGCGCTCAACGCCGCGGTGGAGGCCGCACGCGCCGGCGAGCAAGGCCGCGGCTTCGCGGTGGTCGCCGGCGAGGTGCGCACGCTGGCCCAGCGCAGCGCGCAGGCCGCGCAGGAGATCAAGCGCATCATCGGCACCAGCGTGGCGCAGGTCGAGACCGGCACCACGGTGGTCCGTCAGGCCGGCGACTCGATCCGCCACATCGTCGACTCCTCGCGCCGCGTCAACGCGCTGCTCGAGGACATCGCCACCGGCGCGCGCGAGCAGAGCATCGGCATCGAGCAGATCGGCGAGTCGGTGCACGAGCTCGACAGCGCGACGCAGCAGAATGCCGCGCTGGTCGAGCAGACGGCCGCCGCCTCCACGGCGATGCGCACGCAGGCCGACGCGCTGGCGCAGGAGGTCTCGCGCTTCCGGCTGCCGGCCTGAGGCGTCAGCGCAGCTCGGAGACGAACTGCTCGAGCGGGCGACGCACCTTGGGCAGCTTCACCAGCCAGTCGCCCTCGACCTGACGGTGGCCCAGCGGCACGATGACCGCGCTGCGCAGGCCGCGCGCGCGCAGGCCCAGGATCTCGTCGAGCTTCGCCGGGTCGAAGCCTTCCATCGGCGTGGCGTCCACGCCCTCGAAGGCGGCCGCCAGCAGCGCCGCCGACATCGCGATGTAGGCCTGGCGCGCGGCATGCTGGAAGTTCACCTCCGCCTCGCGCTGCGGGTAGGTCGACAGCAGCATCTTGCGGTAGTTCTCCCAGCCCTCGTTGGTGAAGCCGCGCACCTGGTTGGTCAGGTCGAACATCGTGTCGATGCGCTCGGCGGTGTAGGTGTCCCAGGCGGCGAAGACCAGCAGGTGCGAGCCGTCGGTGATCTGCGCCTGGTTCCAGGCGATCTCGCGGATGCGCGCGCGCACCTCGGGGTTGGTCACCACGATCAGCTCGAAGGGCTGCAGGCCGCTGGAGGTCGGCGCCAGGCGCGCGGCCTCGACGATGCGCGCCACCTTGTCCTCGGGCACCGGCTGCGCCGGATCCATCTTCTTGGCGGCGTAGCGCCAGTTCAGGCGCTCGATCAGCGCATCGGAGGACGGGATCGGGGCGGTCGCGGCAGAGCTCATCGGGAAATCCTTGTCATGTCAATGAACAGGTTCCCAGTCTAGGCCGTTCCGTGACGGCAGCGTCGGCGCCGCGGTCTTGGCGGATGTGGTAGCGCATGACAGACTGTCACTGCGGCACCGGCGGACACTGCGCGGCCGCCTGGGCGGCC
>JAUPTP010000231.1 GCA_030918015.1 Pseudomonadota bacterium | reverse complement strand
CTGGCTGGAGAAGAACCGACGCCTGTGGAAGAACTGCGAGCGCTGGCTCAACACCAGCCTGCAGTTCGTCCATCTCGCCTTTCTGGCCTTGCTTCTCAGGAGATCGTGAACACGCTCTTACTGCGAGGCCAGGCGCTCGGTCAGGATGACCCAGCCGTTCTCCTGCGTCTCGATCAGGCCGCGCTCCTCGAGGTCCTTCATGACGCGGCTGACCATCTCGCGCGAGGCGCCGACGACCTTGGCCAGATCCTGGCGCGAGACCTTCGAGCGGATCACGCGGCGGCCCTCGTCGTCTTCGGCCATGTCGAGCAGCGCACGCGCCACACGCCCGTAGACGTCGAGCAGCGCGAGCGACTCGATCTGGCGGTCGGCATTGCGCAGGCGCGCCACCAGGCCGCGCAGGATCGCGTACGACAGGCTGGAGTTGTCGGGCAGACAGACCGCGAACTCGTTGCGCCCCAGCACCAGCACGTCGGTCTGCACCTCGGCGCGCACCGTGGCCGAATGCGGCTCGTTGTCGATCAGGCTCATCTCGCCGAGGTAGTCGCCCGCCTCGAGCACGGCCAGGATGACCTCGCGCCCCCGCGCATCCGACGTGATGACGCGCGCGCGGCCGCTCAGCAGGATGAACAGCGCATCGGACTTGCGCCCCTGCTCGACGATGATCTCGCCGCGGCGATAGCGGCGCTTGACCACGCCGTCGGCAATCGTCTGGGCCTGCTCGACGGTCAGCATCGAGAACAGCGGCACGCGCCGGATCAGATCGAGATTCGAGAGCATCGCCATGTGGGGGCCACTCCTGTCCTTGTTTGGTTTCTATCGTTGAGATTTTGAGCCGGGCGTGACGCACGATCCGGAGATCCTGGGGCTCCCTATCCTTCCCGACATCGGCAGCCCCAGGCGACCGGGGACGATCCGGAACCGCTAAGCTCTCGAACCGCACCGCGTCACGACACGCCCGATGCGTCGCGACTCTAACCGATGCGTCGCGTCGTTGAACAGCAATCCGACCCGGAAATGAAACCGCGCGCCGACGTGGCAGCGCACCCGCGAGAACCCGACTCCAACGCCATGACCAGCACCTCCGCCCAGCACGCCCAAGTCCTCATCCTCGGCTCCGGTCCGGCCGGCTACACCGCCGCCATCTACGCCGCGCGCGCCAATCTGCAGCCCATGCTGGTGACCGGCATGGCCCAGGGCGGCCAGCTGATGACCACCACCGAGGTGGACAACTGGCCCGCCGATGCCATGGGCGTGCAGGGCCCCGAGCTGATGGAGCGCTTCCAGAAGCACGCCGAGCGCTTCAACACCCGCTTCGTCTACGACCACATCAACGAGGTCGATTTCAGCCAGCGCCCCTTCACGCTGAAGGGCGACAGCGGCACCTACACCTGTGATGCGCTGATCCTGGCCACCGGCGCCAGCGCCAAGTACCTGGGCCTGCCCTCCGAGCAGACCTTCATGGGCCGGGGCGTGAGCGGCTGCGCGACCTGCGACGGCTTCTTCTACCGCGGCGACGAGGTCTGCGTCGTCGGCGGCGGCAACACCGCGGTCGAGGAGGCGCTCTACCTGTCGAACATCGCCAGCAAGGTCCACCTGATCCACCGCCGTGACAAGTTCCGCGCCGAGGCGATCATGGTCGACAAGCTGCACGAGAAGGTTGCCGCCGGAAAGATGGAGTTACACCTGTTTCAGACCCTGGACGAAGTGCTCGGCGACAAGAGCGGCGTCACCGGCGTTCGCCTGAAGAGCACCGAGGACGGCAGCACCCGCGATCTGGCGGTCAAGGGCTGCTTCATCGCGATCGGCCACCACCCGAACACCGACATCTTCCAGGGCCAGCTCGAGATGAAGGACGGCTACATCGTCACCCGCTCGGGCTCGGACGGCTTCGCGACGATGACCAGCGTGCCCGGCATCTTCGCCGCCGGCGACGTGCAGGACCACATCTACCGCCAGGCCATCACCAGCGCCGGCACCGGCTGCATGGCGGCGCTGGATGCCCAGCGCTTTCTGGAACAAAACCACGGCTGAGGCGTCGAGCCTGGGAGCCGGTCGGTTTTCAGGCTACAATCGACGTTTTGCCGCCAAAAGAGACCCGAGGCGCCGGACAGCGCCATCGGAGGGGTAACCATCAGACCAGGCACCACAAGTGCCGCAAGTTCCTGGCGGGCGGGTCTGCGCTGGTTGCTGTAACCATAGATCGGAGAAGCGTCATGGCACGCGTCTGTCAAGTCACGGGCAAGGGCCCGATGACCGGGAACAATGTTTCCCACGCCAACAACAAAACCAAGCGCCGCTGGCTGCCCAACCTGCAGTACCGCCGCTTCTGGGTCGAGAGCGAGAACCGCTGGGTGCGCCTGCGCATCTCGAACGCTGCGCTGCGCCTGATCGACAAGAAGGGCATCGACGTGGTCCTGGCGGACCTGCGTGCTCGCGGCGAACTGTAATCGGAGACCGACACCATGGCAGCCAAAGGCGGACGCGAAAAGATCAAGCTGGAATCCACCGCGGGTACCGGCCACTTCTACACCACCAGCAAGAACAAGAAGACCACGCCGCAAAAGCTGGAATTCATGAAGTTCGACCCGAAGGCGCGCAAGCACGTCCTGTACAAGGAAGTGAAGCTGCGCTGATCGGCGAGGTTGACCGCGCCTGTCTCGCGACAGGCACGGCCACAGCCTTCTGCAAGACCCGCCCGGACGCTCCGTCCCGGCGGGTCTTGTCTTTTCCGCCCTCGCTCCCCCCTCGGAGGGCCCCCGCCAGAGGGATGATGCCGACCGACACCCACCTCTAGAGTGCCCGGAGCCGCCCACCCGTCACCCAGTGCGCGGCTCGAAGTTCGAGAGGAGATGTCATGGGCACGATCCGAACCCTGTGCAGCCTGCTCGTCCCGCTGTGGGGACTGCTGCTTCCCCTGACCGGAAGACCACAGTCGATCGATACCGACTCCAGCGCCGCCACCATCGGCGAGCCGGTGGCGATGACGCTGCAGGTCCGGGCCTTCGATGTGCCCCCCTCCCGACTGGTGCCGGACTGCTTCGCGGTGCGCCTGCAGCATGCGGACAGCGGTGACTTGCTCGCACCTCTGCAGATCGTCACCCGCCCGTCCAGCCTGGACGGCCAGGTCACCCTGCAGATCCTCAGCCCGGCCATCGTGCGCGAACCGATCCTGCTCGGCAGGATCGACCTGATGTGCGGCGCCGCATTCAGCCGGGAATTCACCGTGCTGGCCGATCCACCCCGGCCCGGAGCCAGGCCGGCGCCGCACAGGATCCCCCAGGCACGATCAGCCCCCTCCAGGGTCACACCGCCGCCAGCCCCACCTGTCCAGGCTTTCGATGCGGCACAGGAACGCCAGGCCAGCGCCGAGCTCATCGCCCGGCTGATCCTCGACCAGATCCAGCGCTCGTCCCCCGAGCCTGCCCAGCCACCGCCCCCGCGTGATCCGCAGACCGATCCGCTCTGGCTCCGGCTGGGGGAGGAGCAGCACCAGACCCGCCTGATGCTGACCGAACTGCGTCTGAAGCTCGAGCAGAACGAGCGCTCGGCCTCGCGCGATGCCTGGCTGATCGCCGGCACGCTGATCGGCCTGGGCTCCTGCCTGATGATCGGCCGCCTGCTCCATGAGGGCGCCTGGCGGCGCCTGGCCCGCCCCGCCCGGAACATGCGGCGAACCAACCGCACCGCGCCGCCCTCCCCGCGCGGGCAGACGCCCCTCGGCATCCCCCCGGAGATCCGCACGGACCTGGCCACACCGGCCGAGCCACAGCAGGATGCCCCGATGCGCCCGCTCGACTGGCCTCACGCCCAAGCCGCCGAGGAGGATCGACGCTGCTGGATCCACAGCGATTTCGGACAGCCTGCACTGGAGGATGAAGACAGCCAGGCCCTGCTGGCCGCGCTGGAGACGCCGGTCGAGGACAGCCAGGCCGACCGGCTTCACCAGGTCATGGCGCTGGAGCGTCACCTGATCGGTCAACCCGCGCGCTGCCCCTGGCTGCTGCTTCGCCTGCTGAACCTGTATGCGCAGCTGGGACAAGCCGGCAACCACGAGCGGGTCGCCGCCCAGCTCGAGGCGCTCTACAACGTGCAGGTTCCCCCACTGCAGGCCGATCGCCCCGGGGGAAAGACCGCACCGGGCCGCACGCTGGAGCAGCACGAGCGGACCTGGCGGCAGATCGACACGATCTGGCCCAGCCCCCAGGCCGAGCCGCGCCTGGCAGCGCTGCTGGTCCGGCCGACCCTCACGGAGGAGCTGGACCTGCCCGCCTTCGAGGAGCTGCTGACCCTGCACGGGGTCCTGCGGTGGCGAGACCGCCTGCCGGCCGCCCCGGTCAGCGCCGAGGCCTCGCGATGGGAGATCGAGATGCTGGCCGCCTGAACCCAGCGCTCAGGCGCGGGCAGACCGCAGCGTGCGCGCGAACTCCTCGAGGGCCACGATGCCGCTGGCTTCTGCACGCAGACACCAGGCCTGCAGATCCGCCACCAGCTGCTCGCCCGACACATTGGTGCGGGTCCAGAGCTGGCGCAGCTCCTCGCGCATCGCCACCAGCTTGGCCAGAGCCGGGCTCTGATCACAGGCCTGCGCGACGCTGGCCTTGAATTCGGCCGGGATCTTCTGCTCGTCGCGGTGCAGCCAGCGCTGCGCCAGGCGCATCTGCGCCCAGCGCTCGGTGTTCTGCGCGCCCTGCAGCTTCAGGCGCTCGAGCTCCTCGTTGCAGGCGCGACGCAGGCCGATGGCGTACTGAGCCATCATCTCGTAGCGGTTGGCGATCAGCGCCTCCAGCGTCTGGCTGTCGGCCACCGCCTTCATCTCGCCCAGCTTGAGCTGCGGTGCGGTCTTGCGCACCTTGGCCTGGCCGAGCATCTCCAGCAGGCGGATGTAGCCCCAGCCGATGTCGAACTCGAAGGGCTTGACCGACAGCTTGGCCGAGGTCGGGAAGGTGTGGTGGTTGTTGTGCAGCTCCTCGCCACCGATCCAGAGGCCCCAGGGCGAGATGTTGGTCGAGGCGTCGGCCGCCTCGAAGTTGCGGTATCCCCAGTGGTGA
>JAUPTP010000230.1 GCA_030918015.1 Pseudomonadota bacterium | reverse complement strand
TGGGCTTCCCGAGCAACCCGACCGCGCAGTGCGTCGAGCTCGACTTCTTCGAGCGGGTGATCGCGCTGGCCAAGAAGCACGACATCTTCGTGGTGCACGACCTGGCCTATGCCGACATCGTCTTCGACGGCTGGAAGGCGCCGTCGATCATGCAGGTCAAGGGCGCCAAGGACATCGCGGTCGAGTTCTTCACGCTCTCCAAGAGCTACAACATGGCCGGCTGGCGCATCGGCTTCATGGTCGGCAATCCCGATCTGGTCGCCGCGCTGGCGCGCATCAAGAGCTACCACGACTACGGCACCTTCACGCCGCTGCAGGTGGCCGCGATCGCCGCGCTGGAGGGCGATCAGGGTTGCGTGCGTGACATCGCCGCGACCTACCAGAAGCGCCGCGACGTGCTGGTCAAGGGCCTGCGCGAGGCCGGCTGGAACGTCGACTGCCCGAAGGCCTCGATGTACATCTGGGCGAAGATCCCCGCGCAGTACGCGGCGCTGGGCTCGCTGGAATTCGCCAAGCGGCTGATGGAGCGCGCCCGGGTCTGCGTCAGCCCCGGCATCGGCTTCGGCGACCACGGCGACGACCATGTGCGCTTCGCGCTGATCGAGAACGAGAGCCGCATCCGCCAGGCGGTGCGCGGCATCAAGGCGATGCTCAAGGCCGACGGCGTCTCGGTGGCCGGGCTGGCCTGATTTTCCGCCCGTGCGACTCGAACATCTCCGCTCCGACTGGTCCCGGCTCTGGCAGCAGGCCCGACAGCACGAGGGCGTGATGCACGGCGTGCGCGCGCTGCTGGCGCTGGGGACGGTGATCGGCGCCGGCTGGGGGCTGGACTGGGACTGGCAGCTCATGCCGATCATGCTGGGCGTGATCGCCAGCGCGCTGGCCGAGACCGACGACCACTGGCGCGGCCGGCTGCGCCTGCAGCTGGTGGCGCTGGCGCTCTTCGTCGGGGTGGCGGCGCTGGTGCTGGCGACGATCGGGCAGCCGCTCGGGCTGGCCGGGGCGCTGGCGCTGTGCGCGCTGGCACTGACGATGGTGGGGGCGCTGGGGCCGCGCTACCAGGCCATCGCCTTCGCCTCGCTGGTGTTCTTCCTGTATGTCGCGCTGTCGGCGCAGTCGAGCCGGCGCCCGCTCGGGCAGATCGTGCCGTGGCTGTTCGGCGGCGCGCTCTGGCATGGTGTGGTGTCGGTGGGCTGGGCGGGGCTGCTGGCGCGGCCGCCGGTGCGCTACCGGCTGGCGCAGGTCTACGCGCTGCTGGGCGAGTACCTGCAGCTGAAGTCGCGCCTGCTCGAGCCGATCCGCGACATCGACCGCGAGCAGCGCCGCATGGCGCTGGCGCTCTACAACGGCCTGGTGGTCGATGCGCTGGGGGCCGCCAAGGACGCGCTGCTGTGCCGCCTGAAGGGCACCCGCACGCCGCCGGGCTGGCTGCAGCAGGCGCTGCACCAGTACCTCTCGGCGCAGGACATCCATGAGCGCAGCTCGTCCTCGCACGAGGACTACGACACCCTGGCCGAGGCCTTCTTCCGCTCGGACGCGATGTACCGCTGCCAGCGCGTGCTGGCGCTGCAGGGCGAGCAGTGCCTGAAGCTGTCGGCGGCCATCGTGCAGCGCCAGCCGCCGCAGCACCAGGGCGCCACCGCGCGCGCCATCGAGGATCTGCAGGGCGCGATCGCGACCATCCGCGCCACGCGGCCGGTCGACCGGCCGCTGCGCGCGCTGCAGGCGCTGGGCGACAACCTGACGCACCAGGCCGCGGTGCTGGCGCAGGCGCTGCAGCCCGCCGCGCCGCCCACCGAGCGCGCGCTGGTCGACCATGACCCCGCTTCGCTGGCCGAGGGCTGGCGGCGCGTGCGCGCGCAGTGCCATCTGCAGTCGCCGCTGCTGCGCCACGCGCTGCGGCTGGCGCTGGCGCTGCTGGCCGGCTTCGGGCTGATGCAGGTCACCCACGATCCGCACGGCTGGTGGATCGTGCTGACCATCACCTTCGTGAGCCAGCCGCACTACGCCGCGACGCTGCGCCGGCTGGGCCAGCGCATCGGCGGCACGCTGCTGGGGCTGGCGCTGGGCTGGGGGCTGGTGCGGCTGTTTCCGGGCGAGCTGGCGCAGAGCGCGCTGATCGCCGTCTCGGGCGCGGCCTTCCTGGGCACGCGCCGCACCCGCTATGCGGTGGCCACCGGCGCGATCACGACGCTGCTGCTGCTGAGCTTCCACCAGCTCGGTCTGGGCGAGGGCGTGATCGCCGGCCGGCTGCTCGACACGCTGACCGGCAGCGCGATCGCCGGGCTGGCGGCCTGGCTGGTGCTGCCCAACTGGCAGGCGCGGCAGTGGCCGGGCCTGGTGGCGCGCTCGCTGCGCGCCCAGGCCGGCTATCTGGAGGAGGTGCTGCGCCAGTACGAGGCCGGCAAGCAGGATCACCTGGCCTATCGCATCGCCCGGCGCGACGCGCATGCGGCCGACGCCGCGCTGGCCAACTCGCTGGCGGCGATGCTCAAGGAGCCGGCCGGCGTGCGGCTGGACACGGACCGCTGCGGGCGCGTGCTGGTGCTCTCGCACCGGCTGCTGAACTACCTGTCCGCGCTGGGCGCGCATCGTGGCGATCAGGGCGCGCGCCACCTGGATGCGGCGTCGGTGGAGACCGCCCGGGCGCTGGCGCAGGCGCTGCGCCGGGTGGCCGAGGGCCTGATCGCGGGCCGCGCCGCCGAGGCCGGCGCGCTGGTGCCCGACAGCGTCGACCGCATGCCTGAGGCGGACCTGCCGCGCCTGGTGCGCGCCCAGCTCGGTCTGGCGATCGACGTGCTGCGCGAGCTGGCGCCGCTGGCGGCCGAGGCCTGTCGGCGGCGCTGAAATCAGCCGCCGGTGCGGACGCGGCGGATCAGCTCGACCGTCGCGATCTCGCTGTTCAGCGAGGCGCCCAGCGCGTGGCGGCACAGCCCGGCCTGGTCGTAGTGCAGGTTCTCGTAGAGCTCGGCGGCGACCGGATGCGCGTCGAGCAGCGCCTCCAGCGCCGGACCGGGCTCGGCCGCATCCAGCAGCGCGCTCAGCGTCGAGGCCACCTGGCGGTATTGCGCGGCGGCCTGCTCGGACGCGCCCGGCTCCAGCCGCTCGAGCAGCCGGGTCAGCGCGAGCACCGCACCCAGGTCATGGTGAAGTCGTTCGGGATGGCTTGTCTGCATCGGCATCGATCAGCTCCAGGTCCAGATGGTTCGGATCTGGGGGAGCGACCAGCGCTTTCAAGAGCGCGGGGCCGCCCGGGCCACCGGAATGCGGTGCGCGCAGATCGAGAGCAGACTGGCCGAGATGACCACCACGCTCATCGCGGCGGCAAGGCTCAGCGCGTGCGCGATCGCGCCGATCAGCGGCGGGCCGATCAGGAAGCCGCTGTAGCCGATCGACGAGACCGAGGCGATCGCCGCGGCGCGGCTGGTGCCCGGCACGCGGGTGGCGGCGTTGTAGAGGATGGGCACCACCGGGGCCAGCCCGGCGCCGACGAAGACATAGCCGACCAGCGCCACCCACGGGTCGGCGCAGACGAGCACCACCGCCATCGCGAAGGCCGACAGCCCCGCGCTGTAGGCCAGCAGCGAGGCCTCGTCGTGGCGGGTGCGCAGCCAGTCGCCGGCGAAGCGCGCCAGGGCCATCGCGCCGGCAAAGGCCGCATAGCCCAGGCCGGCCTGGGCCTGGGGCATGCCGATCTCCTGCTTCAGGTAGAGCACGCACCAGTCGTACATCACGCCCTCGGCGCTCATGCCGGCGAAGATCAGCAGGCCGATGACCAGCAGCTGGCCGCGCGGCCAGGCGAACTGGGCCTGCGCAGCCTCGTCCGGTTCGGGTGCGGGGTGGGTGTCGAGCATGCCGCGCGCGGCCCACAGCACGGTGGCGGCCATCAGCAGGCCGACGCCGGCGAGCTGCGTCTGCGGCGACACCTCCAGCCGCAGCAGGCCGGCGGCCAGCGCCGCGCCGCCCATCGCGCCGAGGCTGAACATGCCGTGCAGGCCGCTCATGATCGTGGTGCCGCCCAGCGCCTCCAGCGCCGAGCCCTCGGCGTTGATCGCCACGTCGTAGAGGCTCATCGCCGCGCCGAACGCCAGCATCGCCGGCAGCAGCAGCGCCAGCGAAGGCCACTGCAGCACCAGCGCCAGCAGCGCGCCCATCACCACCGCGCAGACGCGCGCCGCGCCGCGCGCGCCCAGCCAGGCCACCACGCGCCCGGCCGTGAACAGCGAGGTCACCGCGCCGGCCGCCGCCGACAGCAGCACCAGCGACAGCATCGCCTCGTCCAGGCCGTACTGCGCCTTGACCGAGGGGATGTGCACGCCCCAGGCGCCGCCGGCCAGGCCGAGCACGGCGAAGAGCACCCGCGTGGCGGTGCGCGCGCGCGACAGCCGCGAGGCGGACGGGGCAGGGGCCGGGCAAGCCAGCGGGGAGGCAAGTGGGGTGCTGCTCATGGCGGGGGAACTGCAGGCGCGTGATGACAAAAATCCGAAGCCGGATTCCGGCGCATCGCACCGGTCCGTTTCCTGTCGGCAGAATAGGGTTTGCGAGGGGGTGTAGACAACGCCCGCCGACATCACAAAACCCCGAACCATGTCAGAAAACCTGGATGTCCGAAGGCTGCCGGCCGATCCGGCGCAGCGCCTGCGCGTGCTGGTCGACCATTTCGCCCAGGCGGCTGCGCAGGGCCGCGCGCCGCTGCGCCTGCCCCCGGCGATGCCGGCCTGGGGCGGGCGGGCGCAGGGGCATTTCCATCTGGCCGCCGAGCTTTTCCTGCAGGTGGCCGGCAGCACGCGGTTCACCTTCCCGCATGCGGTGATGACGCTGGGGCCGGGCGAGATGCTGCTGGTGCCGCCGAAGCTGCTGCACGACGAATGGGTCAGCGCCGAGGGGCCGGCGCCGGAGCAGGCCTTCTCGAACCTGGTCGTGCATGCGGATGCCGGCTCGCTGTGCAGCCACCTGGCGCATGAGTGCGCGCCCGGCCAGCCCGGCGTGATGCATCTGGAGGTGCGCGGCCACCCGCAGGTCGCGCGCATCCAGGACTGGCTGGCCGACGCGGCGCTGCCGGGCAGCGAGGG
>JAUPTP010000229.1 GCA_030918015.1 Pseudomonadota bacterium | reverse complement strand
GCCCGCTGGTCGACGCCGAGCTCGTGCCGCCGGCCCTGGCGGTCAGCGCCACCTCGATCACCGGCTACTCCGGCGGCGGCAAGAAGATGATCGAGCAGTACGAGGCCGGCGGCGACCCGAAGCTGGCATCGCCCCGCCCCTACGCGCTGGGCCTGGCGCACAAGCACATCCCGGAAATGATGGCCCACACCGGCCTCACGACCAAGCCGCTGTTCCTGCCGGTGGTCGGCCCCTTCTACAAGGGCCTGTCGGTGACGGTGCCGCTGCAGCTGGCGCAGCTCTCGGCCGGCGCCTCGGCCGAGCGCATCCACGCCGCCTTCGCCGAGCACTACGCCGGCGAGCGCTTCGTGCGCGTGATGCCGCTCAACGACGCCGCGACGATGGAGCACGGCTTCTTCGACGTGCAGGGCTGCAACGACACCAACCGCGTCGACATCTTCGTCTTCGCCAACGGCGACCAGGTGCTGCTGATGGCGCGCCTGGACAACCTCGGCAAGGGCGCCAGCGGCGCGGCGGTGCAGTCGATGAACGTGCACCTGGGCGTCGACGAAGGCCTGGGCCTGTGACCTGACGCCGCGGCGCCAGACGAAAAAAAGCCCGGCGATGCCGGGCTTTCGTTCTTTCGGGGACCGACCGTGCAGCCGGTCCGCCGAAACCAGGATCAGGACAGCTGGTCGCTGATCAGCTTGGTCATCTCGAACATCGAGACCTGGTCCTTCTTGAAGATCTTCTTCAGCTTGGCGTCCGCGTTGATCATGCGCTTGTTCGCCGGGTCCTGAAGGTTGTGCTGCTTGATGTACTCCCAGACCTTCTTGGTGACTTCGGTGCGCGGCACCGCGGTCTTGCCGATGACGGCGGCCAGATCGGCCGAGGGGGTCATCGGCTTCATGAAGGCCGCGTTCGGCTTCTTGGCGGGAGCGGATGCCTCGACGGCCGGTGCTGCGACAGCGGTTTCTTGGGCAGGAGCCTTCTTTGCGGCGGCCTTCTTGGCAGTTGCCATGTGTGTTTTCTCCGTCTTGGGATGGTGGTGTGCCAGCGTCGGCACTGCGCGCGAATGGTACTGCGCCCCTCTCGCATTGAGAAGGCATGCTCCCGGGAAATGCGCGGCAAGGCCTGTCGCGGCGAGCAGCGCACACGGTGCGCGCTACGCATGACTACGCATGAGACAGGCCAAGGGCTCCACTACACTGCGCCCGCGGCCTGCTGTCCCGACTGCCGCGACAGCCTCGTCGCCTCCTTCCTCCGCCCGGTCCGATCCTGGACATCCAACCGTCTCCCCCTCCTATGGAACAGTTCCTGACCCCCGAGTTCTGGCTTGCCGTCGGCCAGATCATCATGATCGACATCCTGCTCGGCGGCGACAACGCGGTCGTGATCGCGCTGGCCTGCCGCAAGCTGCCCGAGGCCCAGCGCCGCGCCGGCATCCTGTGGGGCACCGCCGGGGCCATCGGCCTGCGCGTCGTGCTGATCTTCTTCGCGCTGACGCTGCTGGCCCTGCCGTACCTGAAGCTGGTGGGCGCGGCACTGCTGCTGTGGATCGGCATCAAGCTGCTGACGCCCGAGGACGAGGGCGACCATGAGATCCAGGCCAGCGACAAGCTGTGGGCCGCGGTCAAGACGGTCATCGTGGCCGACTTCGTGATGAGCCTGGACAACGTCATCGCCATCGCCGGCGCCGCAGAGGGTGCAGCCGACGGCCACCAGATGCCGCTGGTCATCTTCGGCCTGCTGGTGAGCATTCCGATCATCGTCTGGGGCAGCCAGCTGGTCATCAAGCTGATGGACCGCTTCCCCGTCGTCATCACGATCGGCGGCATGCTGCTGGGCTGGATCGCCGGCACGATGGCCGTGACCGACCCCGGCATCGTCGGCTACATCGCCGCTGCGGCCGCCGAAGGTGCCCAGCCCGAGGTCAGCGACATGGTCCGCTACGGTGCGGGCATCGCCGGCGCGCTGCTGGTGCTGGCCGTGGGCAAGATGATGGCCTCGCGCCAGGCAAGCCAGGCCTGAGCGCGACACCGGAACGTGACGGGCACCAGACACCCGTGACTTTCCGTTTATTTCATTGGCGGCCCAGGGCCTGCGCCAATCACGCGGCCCTCGGTCACTGCGATACTGTCGCTTCCTCGACTTCTCCGCCGTGACCGCACCGCACCGTCATGCCTCGCAAGCGTCCGATCACCCGGCCCCCGGGAGGCGCCACGCCCTGGTTGCTGGCGATGTTGCTGGGGGTGATCGCCTGGGCCCACGACAGCACGTCGCTGGCGCGCCCGCTGCAGCACTGGCTGCAGGACCGCGCGGTGGCCGATGCCCGGCCGACCGCGCTCACCGGGGTGGCCACCGTGCTGATCGACGAGGCCAGCCAGGGCCGCCACGGCCCCCTGCCCTGGCGGCGTGACCTGCATGCCCGGCTGATCGACCAGCTCTCCGGGGCCCGGGTCATCATCGACACCGAGCCCTTCGGCACGCCCGAGAGCGAACGGGCGCTGGCCGAGCTGCAGAACATCCACGCCACCATCGCCGCCGATCCGCTGCTGGCGCGGCACCCCGAGCTGCCCGCCCTGATCGAGCGCAGCGAAGCCAGCCTGAACGGCGACGCGCACCTCACGCAGAGCCTGGAGCACCACGGCCGCGTGCTGCTGAGCCTGGGCCAGCCGGGCGACGGCATGCCGCCGCTGCCCCGGCTGGCCGAGGCCGCCGCAGGCATCGGCCATGCGGTGCTCGGGGCCGACGAGGACGGCGTGATCCGCAGCCACCCGCTGTGGCGCCACGGCAGCACGCAGGATGCGCTGTCGCTGGCCGCGCTGGCCGCCGGCCTGCAGCGCGGCGACAGTCCCAGCGTCATCGAGGCAGGCCTGCGCGACCGGCCCGCCCGCATGAGCGGCCACGCCTTGCCCGAGGGCGACAAGACCAGTCTGATTCCGCTGTGGCCCGTCCATGACGGCCCCAACGGCGCCCCGCCGAGCATCAGCGCGCACGAGGTGCTGGCCGGCTCGCCCGGCGTGGCCCGACTGCAGGGCCGCATCGTCGTCATCGGCCGCGATGACCGCGCCACCGCCCGGCTGCGCCTGCCCGATCATCGCGAGGTGAGCTCGACCGAGGCGCTGGCCCGGCTCGCCGGCGCCCTGACCGACGGCCACTGGGTATCCACCCCGCCGGCGCTGCACTGGCTGCCCTGGGGCCTGCTGCTGGCGGCCTGGCTCTATCTGTGGCGACTGGTGCCGCGGCTGACGCAGAACTCGGCCCTGATGCTCACCGCCTCGCTGTGCCTGGCCCTGGCGCTGTCCTCGCACGGCATGCTGGTGTGGAGCGGCCTGTGGGTCACGCCGACGCTGCCGGTGATGGCCCTGATCGGCGGCCATCTGGCCCTGATCGCGCGCGACCGCTGGAACGCCCACCGCCGCCGCCGCCACGCCCCCCTGCTCTCGACCGAGGCCCGCGACGAGGACACGGTGATCACCTCGTTCGAGACGGTCACCGTCACCACGAGGGAGCGCACGGTGATCCGGCACGACGACGCCCCCTCGTCGGCCAGCCTGATGCCGGATCTGCAGGACAGCGATCCGCCCGGCAGCCCCCCGCCCGCGACGAAGAAGCCGCGGCCGCGCAGCGCACCACCGTCGTCGCTGCCGGAGAACGAGCCCGCGCCGTCCGCGCCCGACAGCGCGTTCTTCCAGGCCACGCAGCCGCTGCGCAGGACGCCGGCCGAGGCACAGGCCCCCCGCCATCTGCTCGACACCCAGGTGCTGCTGAACGACCACGCCTTCAGCCAGACCCAGGTGCTGCGCCCGCCCGAGGCCTTGGAGGCCACGCAGCCGCTCAGCCGCGAGGAGCTGGCCGCCTGCCTGAGCGCCACGACCGCGAATCGCCTGCCGCCCACCCTCAGCGACACGGTGCGTCGGCAGCAGACGCTGGGGCCCTATGTGCTCGAGCGCGAGGTCGGGCGCGGCGCCATGGGTCGGGTTCACCTCGCCCACCACCTCGAGACCGGCGCGCAGGTCGCCATCAAGACGCTGGCCCTGGCGAAGGAATTCGACGGCTACGCGCTGTACGAGGCCCGCCAGCGGTTCGAGCGCGAAGCGCAGGCCGCAGGCCGCCTGGATCATCCCGACATCGTCCGCGTGATCGAGTTCGGCGAACAGGAGGGCGTGGCCTACATCGCGATGGAGCGCCTGGGCGGCCACACCCTCGAACCCCACCTGGGACCCGACAGCCTGCTGCCGGTGGCCACCGTCGTGACCATCAGCCGACGCATCGCGCGCGCGCTGGCGCATGCCCATGCGCAAGGCATCATCCACCGCGACATCAAGCCGGCCAACATCATGGTCGACATCGGCCGCAACCAGGTCAAGGTGACCGACTTCGGCATCGCCCGCATCACCGACGCCAATCGCACGCGGACCGGGCTGGTGCTGGGCACCCCCTCCTACATGTCGCCCGAGCAGCTGGCCGGACGCACGGTCGACGGGCGCAGCGACCTCTATTCGCTGGGCGTGCTGATGTTCCAGATGCTCACCGGGGAGCTGCCGCTGTCGGGCCACACGATGAGCGAACTCATCGGGGCCATCGCCCGCCAGCCAGCGCCGGACATCCGCACCCGCCGCCCCGGCCTGCCCGCGGCGCTGGCCGAGGTGGTCGGCATCCTGCTGGAGAAGCGCCCCGAGCTGCGCTACCGCGACGGCCTGGATCTGGCCGAGGATCTGCGCCTCGTGGCCGACGCCCTGCGCCGCCCGGAACGCGCCACCAGCACTTCGAGGCAGGAATGCGCGACCGGTGCGTTCCTGAACCAGCCCCAGCCCCTGCCGGGGCATCCTGACGGGGCACAATCGCGTCGCTGATTCCGATGGACCGTCCGCGCGCCCCTGTCATGACCCTCGAGTTCCACTCCGCCACCGATCGCGGCCGCATCCGCAGCAACAACGAGGACTCGATCGCCGTGGCCGAATCGGTCGGCCTGATGGTGCTGGCCGACGGCATGGGCGGCTACAACGCCGGCGAGGTCGCCAGCGGCATGGCCACCTCGTTCATCGAGCGCGAACTGAGCCAGTGGCTGCAGAAGATGCCCCCGGACACGGACGA
>JAUPTP010000228.1 GCA_030918015.1 Pseudomonadota bacterium | reverse complement strand
TCACGCTGTAGTTGGGGATGAAGACCACCTTCAGCCGGCCGCCGACCCGCGGATCGTTGTTGATGATCTTGGCAACGTCGTTGATCAGCTGGATCACCAGCTTGGCCATGCGGTAGGCCGAGGCCGCCTTGCCGGCGAAGACCACCACGCGCGGCACCCACTGCGCGTCCGGATTGGCCAGGATGCGCTGGTAGCGGGTGATGACATGCAGCAGGTTGAGCAGCTGGCGCTTGTACTCGTGGATGCGCTTGACCTGCACGTCGAACAGCGCATCCGGGTTCAGGTCGATGCCGAGCTGCTTGAGCACCAGGCGGCCGAGCCGCTCCTTGTTCTGGCGCTTGACCTTGCGCACCGCGCCCAGGAAGCCGGGCAGCTCCAGCGCATGGCGCAGGCCCTCGAGCTGGTCGAGCTGGCGCCGCCAGCCCCGGCCCAGGCGCTGGTCGAGCAGCGCCGCCAGCCCCGGATTGGCCTGCGCCAGCCAGCGCCGCGGCGTGACGCCATTGGTCTTGTTGTTGAAGCGCTCGGGCCAGAGCTGCGCGAAGTCGCGGAAGATCGAGGCCTTCATCAGGTCGGAGTGCAGCGCCGAGACGCCGTTGACCGAATGGCTGGCCACCACCGCCAGATAGCCCATGCGCACCCGGCGCTCGCCCGTCTCGTCGATCAGCGAGACGCGGCGCAGCAGGTCGTGGTCGCCCGCGGCGCGCTGCGTCACGGCGCCGAGGAAATGCGCGTTGATGTCGAAGATGATGCGCAGGTGGCGCGGCAGCACCCGGCCGAGCATGTCCACCGGCCAGGTCTCCAGCGCCTCGTGCATCAGCGTGTGGTTGGTGTAGGAGAACACCTTCTGGCAGAGCTGCCAGGCGTGCGTCCAGGGCACGCGGTGCTCGTCGACCAGCAGCCGCATCAGCTCGGGGATGGCCAGCACCGGGTGGGTGTCGTTGAGGTGGATGCTGACCTTGTCGGGCAGCGCCTCGAAGCCGGTGTGGGTGCGCAGGTAGCGGCGCAGCAGGTCCTGCAGGCTGGCGGAGACGAAGAAGTATTCCTGGCGCAGGCGCAGCTCGCGCCCGGAGGCGGTCGAGTCGTCCGGATAGAGCACCCGCGAGACGTTCTCGCTGAGGTTCTTGCTCTCGACCGCGCCGAAGTAGTTGCCCTGGTTGAAGGCGCGCAGGTTCATCTCCTCGGTGGCCTTGGCCGACCACAGCCGCAGCGTGTTGGTCGCCTCGGTGCCGTAGCCGGGGATGATGGTGTCGTAGGCCATCGCCAGCACGTCGTCGGTGCCCACCCAGCGCACCGTGTCGCCGTGCTGCTCCAGGTGGCCGCCGAAGCGCACGCGGTACTGCACCTCGGGGCGCGGGAATTCCCACGGGTTGCCGCCGGTCAGCCAGTAGTCGGGCACCTCGACCTGGCGGCCGTCGACGATGGTCTGGCGGAACATGCCG
This sequence comes from Pseudomonadota bacterium, assembly GCA_030918015.1. Lineage (GTDB taxonomy): Bacteria > Pseudomonadota > Gammaproteobacteria > Burkholderiales > Burkholderiaceae_C > Sphaerotilus. The sequence goes on along the minus strand of JAUPTP010000228.1, from coordinate 3,658 downwards.
TAGTCGTAGCGGATGCCGTAGCCGAAGCCGGGCACGCCCAGCGTCGCCATCGAGTCCAGGAAGCAGGCCGCCAGCCGCCCCAGGCCGCCGTTGCCCAGCGCCGCGTCGGGCTCGAGGTCGAACACCTTGTCGATGTCGACATCGAGCTCGGCGAGCGCCTGGCGGATCACCGGCATCAGCTCGAGCGCCAGCACCGCGTTGGTGAAGGTGCGCCCGATCAGGAACTCCATCGAGAGGTAGTAGACCCGCTTGACGTCCTGCGCGTACTGCGCGCGGGTGGTCTTCATCCAGCGCTCGACGAGGTGATCGCGCACCGCGTGCGACACCGCATGCAGCCAGTCCTCGGGACGGGCCGACACGGGGTCCTTGCCGACGGTGTACATCAGCTTGGTCGAGATGGCGCGCTTGAAGGCGCCGACGTCACGGGCGAGCTGCTCGTACTGGTGCTCGAACTGGGTCAGATCCATGGAATCGATCGGGCAAAGAGGCGGACGGTGGGAACGGTGGGGTCAGGCGCTGACCTGACGGTACAGGGCCTGGTACTGGCGTGCGGCGGCAGTCCAGCCGAAGTCCTGCCGCATCGCGCGCTGCTGCACGGTACGCCAGTCGGTCGGACGGCGGAACAGTGCACCGGCGCGTTCCGCGGCCCACAGCAGGGCTCCTGCGGAAAAGTCGTCGAACACGAAGCCGGTGGCCCCGTGATCGAGGGTCTCCAGCCGCGTGTCGGCCACGGTGTCGGCCAGCCCGCCGACGCGGCGCACCAGCGGCAGCGTGCCGTACTTCAGGCCGTAGAGCTGGGTCAGGCCGCAGGGCTCGAAGCGCGAGGGCACGGCGATCGCGTCGCTGCCAGCGATGAGCCGGTGCGCGAACGCCTCGTCGTAGCCGATGCGCACGGCGATCTCGGCCGGATGGGCCGCGGCCGCCGCAGCGAAGGCGCGCTCCATCCAGGCGTCGCCGCTGCCCAGCATCGCGAACTGCCAGCCCAGCGCACGCAGGCCCGGCAGGGCCTCCAGCACCAGGTGCAGGCCCTTCTGCTCGGTCAGGCGGCTGACGATGCACAGCAGCGGCCGCGCCGGCTCGACCGCCAGGCCCAGATCCCGCTGCAGCGCCGCCTTGCAGGCGGCCTTGCCGTCGAGCGCATCGACGTCGTAGCGGGTCGGCAGCAGCGTGTCATGGGCCGGATGCCAGACCGCGTCGTCCACGCCGTTGAGGATGCCCGAGAGGTCGACGCCGCGGGTGCGCAGCAGCCCGTCGAGGCCGCAGCCCTGCTCCGGCCCCTGGATCTCGTGCGCGTAGGTGGGGCTCACGGTGGTGATGCGGTCGGCGAAGTACAGCCCGCCCTTCATGAAGCCCACCTGGCCGTGGAACTCGACGCCGTTCATGCCCCAGAAGCCGGCCGGCAGGCCGAGTTCATGGAAATGATGCGCGGCGAAGCAGCCCTGATAGGCCAGGTTGTGCACCGTGAAGACGCTGCCGGCGAAATGCTGGTGGCGCGCCTGCTGCGCCGCGCGCAGGTAGACCGGCGCCAGACCGGCGTGCCAGTCGTGCGCATGCAGCACCGTCGGGTGCCAGAGCGGATCGAGGCCCTGCGCCAGCTCGGCCGCCACCCAGCCCAGCAGCGCGAAGCGCAGATGGTTGTCGGCGTAGGGCAGCCGGTTCTCGTCGGCATACGGGCCGCCCGGGCGCCGGTAGTGGCCGGGCGCGTCGATCACATAGGCGGTGACGCCCTCGCCCACCGCCGGCAGCCGGCCCCACAGCAGCCGCGGCGCCGCACCGCCCCAGTGCAGGGCCGCGGGAGGCTGCAATTCGGCCACGACGACCGCCTCCTGCAACCCCGCCAGGATGGCGTCGAAGCCGGGCAGCAGCACCCGCACCTCGTCGCCGAGCGCGGCCAGCGCCGGCGGCAGGGCGCCGGCGACATCGGCCAGACCGCCGGTCTTCAGCAGCGGAAAGATCTCGGCACAGACCTGCAGGACTCTCATAGCGCCGCGATCATCCTGCGGGTCACCAGGACCACGCCGTTGTCGGTGCGGAAGAAGCGCTGGGCGTCCAGTTCGGGATCCTCGCCGATGACCAGGCCGTCGGGCAGCCGGCAGCGCCGGTCGATCACCACCTTGCGCAGGCGGCAGCCTCGGCCGATCTGCACATCCGGCAGCACCACCGCCTGGTCGATCTCCGAATAGGAGCGCACCAGCACGTTGGAGAACAGCACCGAGTTGCGCACCGTCGCGCCCGAGACGATGCAGCCGCCCGAGACCAGACTGTCGATCGCCTGGCCGCAGCGCCCCGGCTCGTCGTGCACGAACTTGGCCGGCGGCAGCTGCTCCTGGTAGGTCCAGATCGGCCAGTCGCGGTCGTACATGTTCAGCTCGGGCGTGGTCGAGGCCAGGTCCAGGTTGGCCGCCCAGTAGGCATCCACCGTGCCGACATCGCGCCAGTAGGCGCGCGAGTACGGCGGGTTGGCGATCGCCGACATCGAGAACGGGTGCGCCAGCGCCTGGTTCTCGGCCACGGCCTTCGGGATCAGGTTCTTGCCGAAGTCGTGCTCGGAGGCCGGATCGGCCGCATCTTCCTCCAGCAGCCGGTACAGGTACTCGGCGGTGAAGATGTAGATGCCCATGCTCGCCAGCGAGACATCCGGGTCGCCCGGCATGCCCGGCGGGTTGGCCGGCTTCTCGATGAAGTCGACGATGGCGCGGCGCTCGTCGATCGCCATCACGCCGAAGCCCTTGGCCTCCTCGCGCGGCACCTCGATGCAGCCGACCGTGACGCCCCGGCCGCTGGCGGCGTGGTCGGCCAGCATGATCGAGTAGTCCATCTTGTAGATGTGGTCGCCTGCGAGCACGACGATGTACTCGGGCGGGGTCGAGTTGCGGATGATGTCGAGGTTCTGGTAGATGGCGTCGGCCGTGCCGCGGTACCAGGATTCGTCATCGACGCGCTGCTGCGCCGGCAGCAGGTCGACGAACTCGCCCATCTCGTTGCGCAGGAAGCTCCAGCCGCGCTGCAGATGGCGCAGGAGCGAGTGCGACTTGTACTGCGTGATGACGCCGATGCGGCGCATGCCGGAGTTCATGCAGTTCGACAGCGCGAAGTCGATGATGCGGAACTTGCCGCCGAAGTGCACCGCCGGCTTGGCGCGGCGGTCGGTGAGGTCCTTCAGGCGCGAGCCGCGGCCGCCGGCCAGAACCAGGGCCAGCGTGCGGCGTGCCAGCGCACGGCTTTCTGTGAAGCGGGTGATGTCCATGTGCAGGTCTCCTTTTTGCTCTGCTTGGCAGTGTGCTGGTGAGGCGGGAATATCAGGTGATGACGGTCGGGGCGTCCTGGCCGGAGCGCTCGCGGATGCGCGCCACCGTGTCGGCCAGCGCGATCAGGTCGGCCAGCGCGTCCTGGGTCGGACGGTCGTGGTCGCCGTCGGCCGGCTCGAAGCGCTCGAGGTAGACGCGCAGCGTCGCGCCCTCGGTGCCGGTGCCCGACAGGCGGAAGACCACCCGCGAGCCGCCGGCCAGGATCAGGCGCACGCCCTGACGGCTGGAGACGGAGCCGTCGACCGGATCGGTGTAGGCGAAGTCGTCGGCCTGCGCGATCTCCAGCGCGCCGAAGCGCCGGCCCGCCAGCGTCGGCAGCTGCTCGCGCAGCGCCGCCATCAGCGCGTCGG
>JAUPTP010000227.1 GCA_030918015.1 Pseudomonadota bacterium | reverse complement strand
CTATTTCGGCGTGCTGCGCCTGCTGGGGCTGGACCTGCGCCAGTTCGCCCGCCGGCGCTGAGATCGGGGCGCGTGCATGCGGGTGGCCGCGCTGTCGATACACTTTCGCCCCATGGACGCCCGTTCCCTGTCTTCGCTGGAGTATTTCGCCGCGCTGGTCGCCGATGACGACAGCCTGTCCCTGACCGAGGCCGCGGCCGCGATCGCGCAGGTCGGCGAGCCCGAGCTGGACCTGCAGGCGGTGCTGACCGACCTCGACACGCTGGCCTGGCGGCTGCGCCAGCGCCTGCCCGCCGATGCGGCGCCGCTGCAGCGCGTGCAGGCGCTGCACCACTACCTCTACAAGGACCTCGGCTTCTCCGCCGGCGAGGTCGATGACCCGGCCTGCAGCCACCTCAACCGCGTGCTGCAGCAGCGCCGCGGCATCCCGGTGGCGATGGCGGTGATCTACCTGGAGCTGGCCGGACAGATCGGTCTGCAGGCGGACGGGCTGGCGTTTCCGGGGCATTTCATGGTCAAGCTGCACCTGCCGCTGGGCGAGGCGGTGATCGATCCGCTGTCGGGGCGCTCGCTCTCGCGCCAGGATCTCGAGGCCCGGCTGGAGCCTTATCTCGACCCCGATGCGGTCGGGCGGCTGGGGCTGGAGGCGGCCTCCGGCGCGCTGGGCGAGCTGCTGGCCGAGCACCTGCAGCCGGCCTCGGCGCGCGACATCCTGGCGCGCATGCTGCGCAATCTGGAGCGGGCGCACCGCGCCAGCGGGGATCTGCTGCAGCTGCTGCAGATCCAGCATCGGCAGGTGACGCTCGAGCCCGAGGTCTGGACCTGGCGCCGCGAGCGCGGCCAGACGCTGGCGCAGCTCGGCCTGACCGAGGAGGCCATCGAGGACCTGCAGTGCTATCTCGATCACGCCGGGCGCAGCAGCGACCGGCGCCGCATCAGCGCGCAGCTGGCGGCCCTGCGCGAGGCCGGGCCTCCGCGATGGCATTGAGGCCGCAGCCGGTGATGCCATGATGACGAGCGGCCTGCCCCGACTCACGCGTGCCCGCGCCCTGACCCTGGCCTGGCTGGGCCTGGCGCTGGTCGCCGGCGTGCTGGTGTGGTTGCTGGCACCGGTGCTGGCGCCGTTTCTCGCAGCCGCGATGCTGGCCTATGTGCTGCGGCCCGCAGTCGAGGGCCTGCAGCGCTGGATGCCGCGGGCGCTGGCGGCCGCGCTGGTCGAGCTGGCGGCGATCGCCGGGCTGCTGGGCGTGATGCTGCTGATCGTGCCGATCATCTCGCGCGAGCTGCCGCAGCTGCGCGAGCAGATCCCGCTGCTGGCGGCGCGGCTCAACCAGATGCTGTCGCCCTGGCTGGCCCAGCATGGCATCGACGTGCGCTTCGATCTGGCGGGCCTGCGCGACTTCGTCATGCGCTATCTCGATGCCAGCGGCGACGACTGGCTGGGGGCCTTGCTGAGTTCGGCGCGCATCGGCGGCAGCGTGCTGCTGGCGCTGGTGGGCAATGCGGTGCTGGTGCCGGTGGTGATGTTCTACCTGCTGCTGGACTGGCCGGTGCTGGTCGAGCGGATCGGCCGGCTGGTGCCGCCGCGCCACCGCGCCGGCGTGACGGGCTTCCTGGCCGAGTGCGACGAGATCCTGGGGCAGTACCTGCGCGGACAGCTGCTGGTGATGCTGCTGCTGGCGGCCTTCTACACTTCGGCCCTGGCGCTGGCGCGGTTCGAGCTGGCGCTGCCGGTGGGCGTGTTCACCGGGCTGGCGATCTTCATTCCCTATCTGGGCTTCGGGCTGGGGGCGCTGCTGGCGCTCCTGGTGGCGGTGCTGCAGTTCGCCAGCCTGTACGGCGTGCTCGCGGTCGCGCTGATCTACGGCGTGGGCCAGCTGCTCGAGAGCTTCGTGCTGACGCCGCGGCTCGTGGGCGAGCGCATCGGCCTGCACCCGATCGCCGTGATCTTCGCGCTGCTGGCCTTCGGGCACCTGTTCGGCTTCGTCGGCGTGCTGCTGGCGCTGCCGGCGGGCGCGCTGGTGCTGGTGGCGCTGCGCCGACTGAGCCGGGCCTATGTCTCCAGCCGGCTGTACCGCGGCTGAGCCGCGAGCGGATCGAAAGCAACGACAGAAGTCTTCACGCATGTCCCGTGACCCGTCCTCGATGATGCGACAGGTGCCGCTGGCCTTCGGGCCCGAGCCGGTACTGCGCTTCGATACCTTCGTCCCCGGCGCGAACGCGCAGTGGGAGCAGGTGCTGATGGCGCTGCTGTCGCCCAACCCGACGATGCCGCTGTACCTGTGGGGGCCGCCGGGCAGCGGCAAGTCGCACCTGATGCAGGCCGCCTCCAGCCAGGCGCAGTCCTTCGGGCTGCAGGTGGCCGCCTTCGACCTGAAGTCGCCGGTGCCCTGGGAGTTCGACGAGGAGGCGCGGCTGCTCATCCTCGACGACTGCGACCGCTATGATCGGCGCCGTCAGCACGAGGCCTTCCGGATGTTCGTCGAGGCCACGACGCTGGGCGTGCCGATCCTGGCGGCCGGGCGGCTGCCGCCGGTGGACCTGCCGGTGCGCGACGACCTGCGCACCCGGCTGGCCTGGGGGCTGGTCTACCGGCTGGTGCCCCCGACCGACGAGCAGGTGCGCGCGCTGCTGCGCCGCGAGGCCGAGCGGCGCGGCATCACCCTCGACGACGAGATGATGGCCGAGCTGGTCGGCCGCGCCGGCCTGGCGCTCGTGCCGCTGATGGAGCTGCTCGACCGGCTCGATCGCTATGCGCTCTCGGGCAAGAAGGCGGTCACGCTGGCGCTGCTGCGCCAGATGCTCGCCGAGCCCGATGATTTCTGACCCCACCGATGCGACGATGACCGCCTCTTCCCGCCATCTCTGCCTGTTCGACCTGGACCACACGCTGATCCCGATCGACTCCGATCACGCCTTCGGCAGCTTCATGGTCGAGATCGGCTGGGCCGATGCCGACGAGTTCCGCCGCCGCAACGACGCGTTCTACGCCGACTACCAGGCCGGCACGCTCGATCTCGACGCCTACATCGACTTCGCCACCTCGGTGTGGCGCCAGCGGCCGCTGGCCGAGGCCTGGGCCGCGCGCGAGCGCTTCCTGGCCGAGGTGCTGCGCCCGAAGGTGACGCCGCAGGCGCTGGAGCTGGTGCGCCATCACCAGCGCCGCGGCGACCTGGTGGCGATCGTCACCGCGACCAACGAGTTCGTGACCGCCCCGATCGCCGCCGAGTTCGGCGTCGAGCATCTGCTGGCGGTGCAGCTCGAGCGCGAGGCCGACGGCCGCTGGCTCGGCCGGGTGCGCGGCACGCCGACCTTCCGCGAGGGCAAGGTCGAGCGGGTGCACGACTGGCTGGCCGGGCAGGGCGCCTCGCTGGCCGACTTCTCCGGGGTGAGCGTCTACAGCGACTCGCCCAACGACCTGCCGCTGCTGGAGATCGCCTCCGAGCCGGTGGCCACCAATCCGAGCCCGTCGCTCGAGGCCACCGCCACGCAGCGCGGCTGGCGCATACTGCGTCTCTTCTCATGATCAAGAACATCATTCGCAAGCTGCTCGGCAAGTCGAGCCTGTCCACCCCGGTCGGCGAGACGGCGCTCGCCGACCGGCCGATCGTGCCCGTGGTCCCGACGCCGGTGGCCGCCGCCGCGGCCGAGCTGGTCGCGCCTGTCGCCGCGCCGGTGATCGAGCCCTGCGCGGCGGCCCCCGGCCTGGTGCGCGGTCGCCGCGTCGAGGTGCCCGCCTCGGTGCACGGCATCGATTCCGCGCTGCTCGACGACCGCGCGGTCAAGGTGGTCACCACGCTGCAGGACGCGGGCTTCGAGGCCTACATCGTCGGCGGCGCGGTGCGCGACCTGCTGCTCGGCCACCGGCCCAAGGACTTCGACGTCGCCACCAACGCCACGCCCGAGCAGGTCAAGGGCCTGTTCCGGCGCGCCTTCATCATCGGCCGACGCTTCCGCATCGTGCATGTCGTGCACGGCCGCGGCCGCGAGCACGAGGTGATCGAGGTCTCGACCTTCCGCGCCTACCTCGACCCGGCCGCCGCCGAGCAGGTCGAGGGCAGCGAGAAGACCTCGCGCGCCGCGCTGGCCGACAAGAGCCATGTGGTCGACGCCAGCGGCCGCGTGCTGCGCGACAACGTCTGGGGTCCGCAGGACGAGGATGCGGCGCGGCGCGACTTCACCGTCAACGCGCTCTACTACGACCCGCGCCGGCGCATCGTCGTCGACTACCACGACGGCATCGCCGACGCGCGCGCCCGCGTGCTGCGCATGATCGGCGACCCGGTCACCCGCTACCGCGAGGACCCGGTGCGCATCATCCGCGTGGTGCGCTTCGCCGCCAAGCTGGGCTTCGAGATCGAGCCCGGCACCCGCGAGCCGATCCGCGCCTGCGCCGAGCTGCTGTCGGCGGTGCCGGCCAGCCGCCTGTTCGACGAGATGATCAAGCTGCTGCAGACGGGCCACTCGCTGGCCAGTCTGGAGGAGCTGCGCAAGCAGGGCCTGCACAGCGGCATCTTCCCGATCCTCGACGCGGTGCTCGACGATGTGCACCGCGACGACGGGCGCGAGCAGTTCATCCAGCGCGCGCTGGCCGACACCGATCGCCGCGTCGGCGAGGGCAAGCCGGTGGCGCCGAGCTTCATGCTGGCGTGCATGCTCTGGCATGACGTGGTGCGCCGCGCCGACGACAACCGCGCCCGCGGCGAGCCGCCGGTGCCGGCGCTGCAGCTGGCGATCGATGCGGTGTTCGACGCGCGCATCGGCGACATCTCCGGCCGCGGCAAGCTGGCGGCCGACATGCGCGAGATCTGGCTGATGCAGCCGCGCCTGGAGCGGCGGACCCCGTCGGCGGCGCTGGCGCTGGTGGCGCAGCCGCGCTTCCGCGCCGGCTTCGACTTCCTGCGCCTGCGCGCCGACACCGGCGAGGCCGATGCCGATCTGGCGCACTGGTGGGAGCGCTTCTCGACCGCCGACGACGCCCTGCGCGAGGAGCTCTTCGTCGAGGCCCGGCAGCAGGACCAGGCGCGCCGCGCCGCGGTGGCCGCCGGCGAGCTGCCGGCCGAGGCCGTGGCCAGCACGGCGGGCGGTCCGGCGAAGAAG
>JAUPTP010000226.1 GCA_030918015.1 Pseudomonadota bacterium | reverse complement strand
CCGGCCGCCTCCGCCTCGGCGAGCGCGCCCGTGGTCCCGGCCGTGCCGCCAGCGCCGGCCACGCCGGATGACGATGTCGCGTGGATGTGGCCGGCCCAGGGCGCGATCATCACCACGTTCGAGGGCACGCGCAGCAAGGGCGTGGCCCTGGCCGGCAAGGAGGGCGATCCGGTGCTGGCCGCCGCCGACGGCCGGGTGGTCTACGCCGGCTCGGGCCTGCGCGGCTACGGCAACCTGATCATCGTCAAGCACAACGAGACGCTGCTGACCGCCTACGCGCACAACAAGACGCTGCTGGTGCGCGAGGACCAGGTGGTGCGCCGCGGCCAGAAGATCGCCGAGATGGGCGCGAGCGATGCCGACCGCGTCAAGCTGCACTTCGAGGTCCGCCGCAAGGGCAAGCCGGTCGATCCGGTCAAGGTGCTGCCCGCGCGCTGAGTCTGGCCGCCACCGCGGTCTTCGTCCCTCCGACCGCCGCTCCGGCACCCGCATGCCGGCCGCGGCGGTCTCGCTTTCATCCCCCCGCAATTCCTCCCATGACCGACATCAACGAATGGCTGCTGGTCGACGCGCTCGACCTCGAGGCCCAGGGCGTGGCCCGCAACAGCGAAGGCAAGGTCGTCTTCATCGAGGGCGCGCTGCCCGGCGAGACGGTGCGCGTGAAGACCGGCCGGCGCAAGAACAACTGGGAGCAGGGCGAGCTGGTCGAGATCGGCCGCGAGAGCTCGCAGCGCGTCGAGCCGGCCTGCCCCAACTTCGGCCTGCACGCGGGCGCCTGCGGCGGCTGCAAGATGCAGCACTTCCACGCGTCGGCGCAGGTCGCGGTCAAGCAGCGCACGCTGGAGGACAACCTCTGGCATCTCGGCAAGGTGCGCCCGGAGCGGGTGATGCGCCCGATCGAGGGCCCGACCTGGGGCTACCGCTACCGCGCGCGGCTGTCGGTGCGCCATGTGGTCAAGAAGGGCACGGTGCTGGTTGGCTTCCATGAGCGCAAGTCGCGCTACATCGCCGACATGAGCGAATGCCGCATCCTGCCGCCGCACATCAGCGCGATGCTGGTGCCGCTGCGCGGCCTGATCGCGTCGATGGAGGCGCGCGACCGCCTGCCGCAGATCGAGCTGGCGCTGGGCGAAGCGCCCGAGGGGCTGGTCAACGCGCTGGTGCTGCGTCACCTGGAGCCGCTGAGCGAGGCCGACCTGCAGCGCCTGCGCGACTTCGCCGCCCTGCACCGGGTGCAGTGGTGGCTGCAGCCCAAGGGCCCGGACACGGTGCATCTGCTCGACGCCGGCGAGGGCGCGGGGCCGCAGCTGGCCTACACGCTGCCCGAGTTCGGCGTGACCATGCCGTTCAAGCCGACCGACTTCACCCAGGTCAACCACCAGATCAACCGGGTGCTGGTGGCGCGGGCGCTGAAGCTGCTGGACGCCCAGCCCGACGAGCGGGTGATCGACTGGTTCTGCGGCCTGGGCAACTTCACGCTGCCGATCGCCACCCAGGTGCGCGAGGTGCTGGGCATCGAGGGCAGCGAGGCGCTGGTGCAGCGCTCGCGCGAGAACGCGATCGTCAACCAGCGCGACAACGCCACCTTCGCCGCGCGCAACCTGTTCGAGCTGTCGGCGCAGGACCTGGCCGCCTACGGCTCGGCCGCGCGCTGGCTGGTCGATCCGCCGCGCGAGGGCGCGTTCGCGCTGGCCAAGGCGCTGGCCGAGGTGCGCCAGAACCCGATCGCGGGCTACGAGCCGCCGGCGCGCATCGTCTATGTCAGCTGCAACCCCTCGACGCTGGCGCGCGACGCCGGGCTGCTGATGCACCAGGCCGGCTACCGCTGCGCGGCCGCGGGCGTGGTCAACATGTTCCCGCACACCGCGCATGTCGAGTCGATCGCGGTGTTCGAGCGCATCGACGGCTGGACGCTGCCGGCGCCGGTCGAGGCCGAGCCGGAGGGCATGGCCCCCGAAGGCGCCGCGCCCGAGACGGCCGACCCGGCATGAGCACCGTTCTTGCTTGATCCGGGCGCCCCTTCACGGAAAGATTCATGATCCGCCTTCGGCTGTCCATCGAGCTTGACTACCTCGTCCTGTCGCCCTCGTGCGACTTCGTCTTCAACATCCATGCGGCGCACACCAGCCGGCAGACGGTGCGCGAGGAGGCGCTGACGCTCGACCCCTGCCAGCGCGCCGAGGTGCAGCTCGACCCGGTGCACGGCAGCCGCTACATGCGGCTGCACGCCGTGGCCGGGCCGCTCAAGGTGGCCTACCAGGCCACGGTCGACATCCGCCACCACATGGAGGATCCGGCCAAGATCGGCGAGGTGCCGGTGTCGCGGCTGCCGGTGCATGTGCTGCCGTATGTCTACCCGAGCCGCTACTGCCAGTCCGACCGGCTGCTGCGGCTGGCCTTCGCCGAGTTCGGCCATCTGCCGCCGGGCTACGCGCGGGTGCAGGCGATCCGCGACTGGGTGCACCGCCGGGTGCTCTTCCAGTCCAACAGCACGAACTCGACCACCTCGGCGCTGGACACGCTGGTCGAGCGGGTGGGCGTGTGCCGCGACTTCGCGCACCTGATGATCGCGCTGTGCCGGGCCATGAACATCCCGGCGCGCTTCGCCACCGGCATCGACTACGGCGCCAACCCGGCGCTGGGCCCGACCGACTTCCACGCCTATGTCGAGGTCTATCTGGGCGACCGCTGGTACATCTTCGATCCGTCGGGCACGGCCATTCCGATGGGCTTCGTGCGCTTCGGCACCGGGCGCGACGCGGCCGACGCCGCCTTCGCGACCATCTTCGGCGGCGTGCAGTCGCCGCCGCTGCCGCCGCGCCTGCGCATCGAGGCGCTGACCGGCGAGCCCGATCTGACGGTGCCGGTGCACTGCACCCAGGCGCTGTCCACCGACGACGGCCCGCCCGCGCGCGGCTGATCGCCCCTTCTGACCCGTCACCGGAGCCTGTGGCCGCGATGCCTGCCGATTCCCGCCTCGTCTATTCCACCGATGCCGGTCGCATCTGCCCCGGCTGCCGCCAGCCGATGGCGCAGTGCACCTGCGGCGCGCCGGTGCGCTCGGGCACGCCCGACGGCGTCGTCAAGGTCAGCCGCGAGAAGCAGGGCCGTGGCGGCAAGACCGTCACGGTGGTGCGCGGGCTGGGTCTCTCGGGCGACGAGCTGACGACGCTGGCCAAGGGCCTGAAGGCCGCCTGCGGCAGCGGCGGCACCGCCAAGGACGGCGTCGTCGAGATCCAGGGCGACCATGTCGAGAAGGTGATCGCCTGCCTGCAGCAGCGCGGCCGCACGGTCAAGCGCGCAGGCGGCTGAGCTGTCAGCATCCGGCATGCTGATGAAAACCGGGGCCGCGTGACATGTTCATTTCCGGTGCGGCACCGGGTCTGCCGAGAATCCCGTCGGGCCCGCCTTGGGTCTGCGCATGCAAGGGAGGAAATGACCGATGAAATGGAATGTGCTGCTGGGGGGAGCCGCTCTGGCTCTGGTGGTCCCGTCGCTGTGCCTGGCGGGTGATGCGGCGAGGGGGCAACATGTCTTCAAGGCCAAGTGTGCGGCCTGCCACACGGCCGAAGCGGGTGGCGCCAACAAGGTCGGGCCTGGGCTGTTTGGCGTGATGGCCCGCGGAGCCGGCCGGGCGGCCGGTTTCCGCTATTCGGCCGGCTTCATGCAGGCGGTCGACAAGGGGCTGCGATGGGACGAGTCCAGTCTGGATCAGTACCTGTATAACCCCAGTGCATTGCTGATCCAGCAGGCGGGTTCTGCGGCAGCGAAGTCTTCCAAGACCTTCAGGCTGCCGCAGGCCGAGGACCGCGCTGACGTGATCGCCTTTCTGGCGACGCTGAAATAGGGCGGCGGCCAGGGCGCGGGGCGGATTCAATCCAGCGGCGGCATCCCGTGCCGCGCCCGCGCCCGCGCGCAGGCATCGTCCCCGCGGCCCAGGGGCGCGAGCATGCCGAACTCGCGGCACGGCCCCGGGCGCCACTCGTAGATGCCGCAGCCGGCCTTCACGCCCACGGTGCCGACCAGCGCGGCGCAGCGCGGCCGGGCATGGTCGGTGCCGCGCATGCGCGCCAGCGTGTCGCCCAGCTCGACCGCCAGGCCGTCGGGCACGCAGCCGCCGCGCGACTGCAGCTCCTCGGGCGAGAAGTCGACCCGGAAGCTGGCGCAGCACGCGCCGCAGGTGAGGCAGGGGTTGTCGGCGGGCGTGCTCATCGCCGGCACTTCAGCCCAGGCGGGCGCGGTGGCGCTCGATCTGCGCGCGCACCTGGACCGGCGCGGTGCCGCCCAGCGTCGAGCGCGCATTGAGCGAGCCCGCCAGCGTCAGCGCCTCGGCCACGTCGGCGGTGATGCGCGCGTCGTAGCCCTGCAGCGTCTCCAGCGGCAGCTCGGCCAGGTCCTTGCCCAGCGCGATCGCGTCCTTGACCGCATGCGCCACCACCTCGTGCGCGTCGCGGAAGGGCAGGCCCTTCTTGACCAGGTAGTCGGCCAGATCGGTCGCGGTGGCGTAGCCGCGCAGCGCGGCGCGCTCCATCGCGTCCTTCCTGACCGTCAGGCCGCCCGAGCGGCTGCCGTCCGCCGCGACCTCGCCGCCGATCATCTCGGCCATGATGCGCAGCGTGTCGTTGACGGTGTCCACCGTGTCGAACAGCGGCTCCTTGTCCTCCTGGTTGTCCTTGTTGTAGGCCAGCGGCTGGCCCTTCATCAGGGTGATCAGGCCCATCAGATGCCCGACGACGCGGCCCGACTTGCCGCGCGCGAGTTCCGCCACGTCCGGGTTGCGCTTCTGCGGCATGATGCTGGAGCCGGTGCAGTAGCGGTCGGAGAGGTTGATGAAGCCGAAGTTCTGGCTCATCCAGACCACGATCTCTTCGGCCAGGCGCGAGACGTGGATCATCACCAGCGAGGCGAACGCGGTGTACTCGATCGCGAAGTCGCGGTCGGAGACGGCGTCCAGGCTGTTCTGGCAGACCGCCTCGAAGCCCAGCGTGCGCGCCACGCGCTCGCGGTCGAGCGGGTAGCTGGTGCCGGCCAGTGCCGCCGAGCCCAGCGGCAGGCGGTTCACGCGGCGCCGAAGATCCGCCAGACGCTCGGCGTCGCGCGCGAACATCTCGACATAGGCCAGCAGGT
>JAUPTP010000225.1 GCA_030918015.1 Pseudomonadota bacterium | reverse complement strand
GCCTGCCGGCGCTGGCGCTGAGCCTGCCGATGCTGGCGCTGGCGCTGGGCACGCCGGCCACCAGCGAGCGACCGGAGCGGCCGGTGCGTCCGGCCGTCGAGATCCTGCCCGACCGGGTGGGTGCGGCCACCGAGGTGCGCCGGCTCGATGTGGCGCTGAGTGCCCCGGCGCGGGCGCTGCGCAAGACCCGACCGGTGCGCCGACACCGGCCGGAGTAGCGCGCGCCGCCCGGCATCAGCCGCGCAGCTCGGGCACCGGCGTCTTCGCGCCCTGTCCGGTCGCCAGCAGGCCGATCAGGTTGTCGGCGGCCAGGTTGGCCATCGCGCGGCGGGTGGGCTCGCTGGCGCTGGCGATGTGGGGCGTGAGCACGGTGTTGGGCAGGTCCAGCAGCGCCGGGTGCACCGCCGGCTCGCCCTCGAACACATCCAGGCCGGCCGCGCCGATGTGGCCCGAGCGCAGCGCCATCGCCAGCGCGGCGTCGTCCACCACGCCGCCGCGCGCGATGTTGACCAGCACCGCACCCCGCTTCATCCGCGCAAGCTGGGCCGCGCCCACGATGTGGCGGGTCGCCGCGCTGTAGGGCACGACGATGATCAGGTGGTCGCTGCGCTCGAGCAGCGCATCCAGCTCGACCCGCTCGGCCCCGCCCAGCGCGGCCTCGGTGTCCTCGGGCAGGCGCGAGCGGTTGTGGTAGATCACCTTCATGCCGAAGCCCAGCGCGCCGCGGCGGGCGATGGCCTGGCCGATGCGGCCCATGCCGAGGATGCCCAGCGTGGCGCCATGCACGTCGGCGCCGGCCATGAAGTCGACCGACCACTTCGACCACTCGCCGCGGCGCAGCAGCCGCTCGGCCTCGCCGACGCGGCGGGCGGCGGCCAGCAGCAGCGCGAAGCCGAAGTCGGCGGTGGTCTCGGTCAGCACGTCGGGCGCATGGGTCACCATCACGCCGCGCGCCTGGCAGGCGGCCACATCGATGTTGTTGTAGCCCACCGCCATCGAGCAGACCGCGCGCAGATCCGGACAGGCCGCCAGCAGCCCGGCGTCGATCGGCTCGGACGTGGTGACGAAGACGCCCGCCTTGCCCTGCAGCCGCGCGATCAGCTCGTCGCGCCCCCAGGGCTGGTCGGCCTCGTTGGTCTGCACCTCGAAGTGCTCGCGCAGCCGGGCGATGACCTCGGGGAAGACCCGCCGGGTCACGAGGACGGCCGGGCGGCGGACGGCGGGCGATGCGGATTCGGAAGACATCATGGCGGAAGCTCTCCTTGAGGATGGGACCGGGGCGGGACACCCCGGGTCATCGGTCATCCGCGGAACCAGATGAACGACATGAGCATGAACAGCGGCACCAGGATGCCGACGCTCCAGGCCATGTACCCGAAGAAGCTCGGCATCTTCACGCCGCGGTCTTCGGCGATCGCCTTCACCATCAGGTTGGGCGCGTTGCCGATGTAGCTGTTGGCGCCCATGAAGACCGAACCGGCCGAGATGGCCGCCAGCACCGGCGCCAGCGTGGTCATCATCACCTGCGGATCGCCGCCGGCCAGGTTGAAGAAGACCAGGTAGGTCGGCGCGTTGTCCAGGAAGGACGACAGCAGGCCCGAGGCCCAGAAGTACATCAGCGGCAGCGGCTGGCCGTCCGGCCCGGTGACGGCACGCACCACGGCCGCGAAGGCGCCCTGCTCGCCCGCCTTGAGCATTGCCAGCACCGGCGCGATCGTCAGGAAGATGCCGGCGAAGAGCTTGGCCACTTCCTGCATCGGCGCCCAGTTGAACTGGTTGTCGTGGCGCGCCGACTGCGGCGTGAGCTGCAGCGACAGCACGGTGACGACCAGCAGCCCCACATCGCGCACGATCTGCTCCAGCCCCAGGTGGGCGCCGGCCAGCTCCAGCCCGGTGCCCGGCTTCCACAGCCCGCTCATCAGCACCAGCGCCACCACGGCGCCCAGCAGCGCCAGGTTGACGCCGCCCTCGATGCCGAAGCGGTGGTCGTCCGGCGTCGGGTCGGCGCGGGTCACGCCTTCGCGGCGGTAGATCACCGTGTCGATCGCCAGGAAGATCGCCAGCAGCGCGCCGACCAGGAACAGCGTCTCCGGGAAGATGTGCCGCACGGTCCAGAAGAAGTCGACGCCCTTCAGGAAGCCCAGGAAGAGCGGCGGATCGCCCAGCGGCGTGAGCGAGCCGCCGGCATTGCTGACGATGAAGATGAAGAAGACGAAGACATGCGCGTTGTGGCGGCGGTTGTCGTTGGCCCGGATCAGCGGGCGGATCATCAGCATCGAGGCGCCGGTGGTGCCCATGAAGCTCGCCAGCACCGCGCCGATCAGCATCAGCAGCGCGTTGAAGCCGGGGCTGCCGTGGAAGTTGCCCCGGATGTGGATGCCGCCGGCCACGGTGTAGAGCGCGGTCAGCAGGATGATGAAGGGGATGTACTCGGCCACCAGCGCATGCACCAGCGTCCCGCCGGCCAGGCCGGGCCCGAAGACCGCCGCGAAAGGCAGCAGGAAGGCCAGCGCCCAGCCGGCGGTGATCTTGCCGTAGTGGTGATGCCAGACCGAGGGCACGATCAGCGGACACAGCGCGATCGACAGCAGCAGCCCCGCGAAGGGCACCGCCCAGGCCGAGGACAGCGCCGCGCCGTCGATCTCAGCGGCCCGGCACAGGCCCGGCAGGAGCAGCGCCGCCAGCGCGACGAAGGCGCCCCGCGGCAGCGGACGGCGGAAATTCGGCAGGATCATGGGAGCAAGGAGTGGAGAACGGGAGGACGAGAAACGGCGCATGATCGTAGCGCGTCCAGCCCGGCGGGCCGATCCGCGCTGTTCCCTGCGTGTTGTGGACGGACCGCGCCCGACCTCGCTTCCCGGCCTCGATCAGTCGTGGAAGCGGGTGAACTCGGTCACCGGCGCGCGCTCGGTCACCAGGCGGTTCTCGACCGCGTCCGGGTCGGCGCGGCCCAGCGCCATGCCGCAGACCACCATCTCGCCCGCGTCCAGGCCGAGCGCCTCGGCGATCAGGCGGTGATAGGGCGTGAAGGCCGCCTGCGCGCAGGTGTCGAGGCCGCGCCCGCGCGCGGCGATCATGATGTTCTCGAGGAACATGCCGTAGTCGAGCCACGAGCCCTGCGCCATCACCCGATCGATGGTGAAGATCAGGCCGACCGGCGCGTCGAAGAAGGCGTAGTTGCGGCCGTGCTGCGCGTGCATGCGCGCCTTGTCGGTCCTGGCGATCTCGAGCAGGCCGTAGAGATCCCAGCCGACCTTGCGGCGGCGGTCGATGTAGGGCGAGACCCACTGCGCGGGGTAGTAGGCGTATTCCTCGGTGTGCGGGCCGCTGGCCTGCGGGTCGTCATGCGCGGCCAGCAGCCGCTCGCACAGGCGCTGGCGCGCCGCGCCGGTCAGCACATGCACCTTCCACGGCTGGGTGTTGGTGCCCGACGGAGCCCGCGCGGCCACCTGCAGGATGGCCTCGATCGTCTCGCGCGGCACCGGCTCGGGCAGGAAGGCGCGGATCGAGCGGCGCGAGGTGATGGCCTGATCGACCGCAGCGCGGCGTTCGTCGTCGGTGAGCATCGGGAACAGTCCTTTCCTTGGGGAACACTCGAGGTGCATCATTGACGCAGCGCAGCATCAAGAACAACTGGGGTTTGCCGGAATGGCCGCCCAGGCCTCGATCGCCGCGCGGAAGGTGCCCATCTGCACCTCGACCGTCTCGGCGATCACATGGCCGTAGCCGCCGCCCATGGTCAGCACCACCGGGATGCCGCGCTCGCGGCAGGCCGTGAAGACGCGGCGGTCGCGCTCGGCCAGGCCGGCGGCGCTGATCTTCAGCCGGCCCAGGCGGTCGCCCTCGAACGGATCGGCGCCGGCCTGGTAGAGCACCAGGCCCGGCGGCGTGTCGCCGTGCGCCTGCCACATCGCCTCCAGCGCGCGGTCGAGCGCCTCCAGGTAGGGCTCGTCGGTGCAGCCGTCGGGCAGGTCGATGTCGAGGCAGGAGGGCACCTTGCGGAAAGGGTAGTTCTTCTCGCCGTGGATCGACAGCGTCCAGACGCTGGGGTCGCCCCGGAAGATCGCCGCGGTGCCGTTGCCCTGGTGCACGTCCAGATCGACCACCGCCACCCGCAGCGGCTGACGGGGATGCGTGCGCAGCCGCTCGGCCTGCATCAGCCGGGCGGTCACCGCCAGATCGTTGAAGACGCAGTAGCCGCCGCCGGCGTCGCCGCTGGCGTGGTGCGTGCCGCCGGCGAGGTTGGCGGCGACGCCCTCGGCGAAGGCCGCGCGGGCGGCCTGGAGGGTCGCGCCGACCGAGCGCCGGGCGCGCTCGGCCATCATCGGCGTCCAGGGAAATCCGATCTCGCGCTGTGCGGCCGCCGGCAGCGTGCCTTGAAAGACGCCGTCGATGTAGGCCGGCGCATGCGCCAGGGCCAGCTCGCCGCGGCTGGCCGGCAGCGCCTCGGCCAGCCGCACCTGCGGCAGCTCGGCGGCGATGCGGTCGCGCAGCAGGCGGTATTTCTCCATCGGGAAGCGGTGCCCGGCCGGCAGCGGCAGCACGAAATGGTCGGCGTAGAAGGCTTGCATGACGGAATTGTCAGGTCTGTCACGAATCGGGCCTGCTGCGGGAATGACACCGGTCAGAGACAGGTCATTTCCAGGTTGTCATCCCGCAGCGCACCCACTACAGTGCGCCGCATTCCGGCGGTGCTGCGCGACGCGCGACGCGCCGTCCCCTCTTTGTCTCGTCCTCAGCCGGAGCGCCTTGCCATGTTGACCCCTGAGCAGCTGGTCGCCGCAAATCATGCCGGCCTCGACGCCCTCGTCGCACTCACCCGCAAGAGCTTCGAAGGCATCGAGAGACTGGTCGAGCTGAACCTGCGCATGATGCGAGGCACCCTCGGCGACAGCCTGAGCGTGCCCGGCGCCGACCACATGCCCCGGGTGGCCCAGCAGGCCAATGCCTACAGCCGCGAGCTCTGCGAGATCGCGATCAGCACCCAGAAGGAAGTGCACCGGCTGGTCAACGCCCAGCTGGCCGCCGCCCAGCAGACCATCCTGGTGATGGTCGACACCGCGGTCAAGAGCACGCCCGAGGCCGGCGCCGGCCGCACCTCCAGCGAGCTGGTGTGCTCCACCGTGAGTGCGGCCA
>JAUPTP010000224.1 GCA_030918015.1 Pseudomonadota bacterium | reverse complement strand
AGCTACCACCTCAACGGCGAGCGCCAGAAGCAGCGGCCCGGCCGCGGCGACCGCGCCCACACCCGCGCCGGGCTGGTGCCGACGCCGGTCTTCGGGGGCGACGGCCCCAGCCGCCGGCGCTATCCGGTGCTGCGCTACCCCTGGGTCGAGGCGCGCGCGGCGCTGCAGGCGCTGGCCGAGGACCGCCCGGACCGGGAGGCGGTGCAGCTCACCTACGTCAACCCCGAGACCGGCGAGGACGCCGAGAACATTCTCGGCTTCCACGCGCTGATGCTGCGCCCGGGCCAGACGCTGCGGCTGCCGCCGCGCTCGCCGGCCAGCGTCTTCCACCTGATCGAGGGCGCGGTCGAGGCCGCGATCGACGCGCCGCAGCCGCGCCGCTTCGCGCTGGCCGAGGCCGACACCTGCGTCGCGCCGGGCTTCAGCGCGGTCACGCTGCGCAATGCCCGCACCGACGCGCCCGCCTTCGTCTTCATCGCCGACGAGTCGCCGCTGCACCGCAAGCTCGGCCTGCTCGAGCAGCGGGACTAGGCTGCGGCCTGATCCTCCACTCTCGCCCTTCGCTTCTGCTCTCCCACCCCGCACCGCCACCGCCATGACGACCTACCTCTGGAATCCGCCCCCCGTCGCCTCGCTGCCCGTGCGCGGCACCGACGCCCGCCTGCCGGTCCACCGCATCTTCTGCGTCGGCCGCAACTACGCCGCCCATGCGATCGAGATGGGCCGTCCGGTCGACAAGTCGGTCGAGGTGCCGTTCTATTTCACCAAGTCGCCCTCGACGCTGGTGGAGAGCGGCGCGACCATCGCCTACCCGCCGCGCACCGCCAACTACCACCACGAGATGGAGCTGGTGGTGGTGATCGGCAAGCCGGGCTTCCGGGTCGCCGAGGCCGATGCGGCCGCGCTGATCTGGGGCTATGCCTGCGGCCTGGACATGACCCGCCGCGACCTGCAGCTTGCCCTGCGCGACAAGGGCCGCCCCTGGGACATCGCCAAGGACATCGAGCAGGGCGCGGTCATCTCCGAGCTGGTGCCGATGCCCGGCGTGGTCATCGCCTCCGGCGAGATCGCGCTGGAGGTCAACGGCCAGACGCGCCAGAAGTCCGACATCGACAAGCTGATCTGGAACATCCCCGAGCTGATCGCCGACCTGTCGACGCTCTACCACCTGCAGCCCGGCGACCTGATCTACACCGGCACGCCCGAGGGCGTCGGCGCGGTGGTGGCGGGCGATGTCATCACCGGCCGGGTGGCGGGCGTGGGCGAGATCGCGCTGACCCTCGGCCCGGCCGAGTGAGGGGCCCGCGATGAAGCGCAAGACCTTTCTCGCCGCGGCCCTGATCGGCGCCGCCGCGGCCCATCTGCCGGCGCAGGCGCAGGGCGCGGTCGACTTCCCGCACAAGCCGGTGACGCTGTTCACCGCGTTCGCCCCGGGCAGCGGCCCGGACGCGACGCTGCGCCTGGTGGCCGACAAGCTGGGCCGGCTCTGGAGCCAGCGCGTCATGGTGGAGAACCGCCCCGGCGGCGGCGGCTTCATCGCGATGGAGGCGGCGCGCCGCACCGCCGCCGACGGCTACACGCTGCTGCAGCTCGACAGCGACCACCTGGGCGCGGTGCCACATCTCTACAAGCAGCGCGGCGCGGCGGCGGTCGGCGCCTTCGAGCCGGTGGCGTCGATCTTCCGCACCACCTTCCTGGTCGCGGTCGGCACCGACTCGAAGCTGAAGACCATGACCGACCTGATCGCCGCGGCCAAGGCCGAGCCGGGCCGGGTCACCTACGGCTCCTGGGGCGTGGGCAGCCCCGGTCACCTCGGCGCCGAGCTGCTCGAGGAGCTGACCGGCATCCGCATGCAGCATGTGCCCTTCCGCGAGGTCAGCCAGCTCTATCCGGCGGTCGGCTCCGGCGACGTGGGCTGGAGCCTGGGCACGCTGCCCTCGAGCTCCGGCGCCTACAAGGCCGGCAAGCTGCGCTACATCGCGGTGGCCGCGACGAAGCGCCTGCCGCAGATGCCCGAGGTGCCCACCGCGCAGGAGGCCGGCGCGCCGGCCGGCTTCGACGTCAACGCCTTCGTCGTGCTGGTCGCGCCCAAGGGGCTGCCCGCGCCGGTGCGCGCGAAGATCAACGCCGACATGGGCCGGGTGCTGGCCGACCCGGAGATCCGGGCGCGCTTCGACACCTTCGCCTTCGAGCCGATCAGCTGGTCGCCCGAGGAGATCGCGCGCGCCGCCGAGGCCAAGTCCAGCCTCTACGAGGGGCTGGTGAAGAAGGCGAACATCAGCCTGGAGTGATCTCGCCGGCCGCGGGCGTGCCGCACAATCGCGTCGCCTTCACGCCCGCCACGCCATGCCGATCCGCCGCTCCTCTCGCCATCTTGTCCGGTTCTTCGTCACCGGGGTGCTGGCCACCCTGCCGCTGGCGGCCACGGTCGCCATCTTCTGGTGGGCGGCCAGCCTGCTGCTGAAGTGGCTGGGGCCGGACAGCATGATCGGCGGCTGGCTGATCTTCCTGGGGCTGGGCGTCAGCGGCTCGGAGGTGGTGGGCTACCTGATCGGCATCGGTCTGGTCGCCTGCGCGATGGTGGTGCTGGGCGCGCTGGTGCATGCCGGCGTGCAGATCGGCATCAGCCGGCTGCTGGCCAACCTGATCGGCCGCATTCCGCTGGTGCGCACCGTCTACGAGCTGTCGCACCGCCTGGTCGACCTGATGCGCCAGAAGGACCGCGAGGGCCCGAAGTCGATGAGTGCGGTCTGGGTGCATTTCGGCGGGGTCGAGCAGCCCGGCGTGGCGGTGCTGGCGCTGCTGTCGCTGCCCGAGCCGGTGCTGCTGGCCGATCGCCCGCATCTGGGCGTGATCGTGCCGACCGCGCCGGTGCCGGTCGGCGGCGGCCTGCTCTTCGTGCCGGCCGACTGGGTCCGCCCGGCCGATGTCGGCATGGAGGCGCTGACCAGCATCTATGTGTCGATGGGCGTCACCGCGCGCGAGCATCTGCCTCGGCCGCACTGAGGCGGCTGCCTGGCGTGTCCTGCAGCGCCTCGCGCATCAGCGCGCGCACCGCCTCCAGCCCCGGCACCGGCTCGCGCCCGGCCAGCGTCACCAGGCCGAAGCGCGCGGTGGCGTTCAGCGGCGGCTCCATCGGCAGCTCGACCAGCGTCGGGCCGGCGGCGCGGATCGCGATCAGCACCGCGTCGCTGCGCGCGGTGACCTCGACCAGGCTGGGGATCTCCTCGCAGCGCAGCGTGACGCAGCGCTGCGGATGCGCCTCGGGGCCGTAGCGCGCCATCAGCACGCGCGCGACCTCGTCGCTCAGCGGCGTCGAGGCGATGGGAAAGCGCCGCACCTCGTCGAAGCGCACGCCGGTGCCGGGCGCCAGCAGCGGGTGGCCGGGGCGCACCATGAAGGCGCCGCGCATCTCGCACGGCGTGTCGACGCACAGATCGGCCGAGGGTGCCAGCGAGCGCACGTCCACCACCAGCGCGTCGAGCGCGCGCGCCTGCAGCGCCTGCACCAGCCGCGCGGTGGTGGCGCGCGACACCTCGATGCGCCAGCCGGGGTGGCGTGCCGCTGCGCTCATCAGCAGCGGCGTCATCAGCATCGCGCCCGGCCCCGAGCCCAGGCCCAGGCGCAGCTCGGCCGCCTCGCCGCGCGCCAGCCGCCGGCCGTGGTCGCGCAGCGCGTCGGCGTCGTCGAGCACCTGGCGGGCGCGCGCGGCCATCGCGCGGCCGAAGGGCGTCAGCTCGCTGTGCCGGCCCAGGCGGTCGAACAGCGGCTGGCCCAGCTCGTCCTCGAGCGCCTGGATGCTGCGGCTGAGCGCGGGCTGGGTCAGGCACACCGCCTCGGCGGCGCGGCTGAACGAGCCGCTGTCGGCCAGCGCGAGCAGGTGGCGGAGCTGGACCAGGGTCATCGCGCATCCTTTCCGGCCGGACAGGCATTCATCCGACTCATCGAATCCGAGAGAACAATGCATTGGACGCCGATTCTGGCGCTGCCTAGCATGGCCTCCATCAGGATCGCCCCGCAATCGCGCTGGCCGGAGGACATGACGATGAACCGCAAGACCTTTTCCGTGCGTGCGCTCGCCCTGCTGGGCGCGCTCGGCCTGTCGGCGCTGACGCTGGGCGGCGCGCCGGCGCAGGCGCAGTCCTTCCCGACCAGGTCGGTCGGCCTGATGGTGCCGTACCCGGCCGGCGGCCTGTCGGACGCGATCGCGCGGGTGGTGGAGAAGCCGCTGAGCAAGGCGCTCGGGCAGATGGTGCTGGTGGAGAACCTCGGCGGCGTCAGCGGCGCGCTGGGGGCGCAGAAGGTGCTGGCGGCGCCGGCCGACGGGCATTCTCTCTACCAGGGCTCGCCCAACGAGCTGATCCTGGCGCCGATGGCGCTGCAGGCGGTCAAGTACCGGTCCGAGGACTTCCGCATGGTGCAGATCATCGGCGCCTTCCCGATGGCGGTGCTGGCGCGCAAGGACCTGCCGGCGAGCAACCTCGACGAGCTGGCCGCGCTGGCGAAGAAGGCCGCCGCCGAGGGCAGGCCGCTGACCTACGGCAGCGTCGGCGTCGGCTCCTTCTACCATGTGCTGGGCGAGCATTTCGCGCACCTGGCCGGCGCGGCGATGACCCATGTGCCCTACAAGGGCCTGGCGCCGCTGTCGACCGACCTGGCCGGCGGGCAGGTGGATGTGTCCTTCATCGTCGTCGGCGCCAAGGATGTGGCGCTGGCCGAGCAGGGCCGCATCAAGTTCCTGGGCACGCTGGCGCCGGCCGGCAAGGTCGAGGTGCCGCTGCTCAAGGCCTATCCGAGCGTCAACGATGGCAAGTTCGTCAAGGACTTCGCCTACAACGCCTGGACCGGCTACTTCGTCCGCAAGGACACGCCCGAGCCGGTGGTGCAGGCGCTGAACAAGGCGCTGGCCACGACGATGGCCGACCCGGAGGTGCGCGCGCAGCTGGAGAAGATCGGCGGCATGATCCCGGCGCCGATGAGCCCGGCCGAGGCGACCAAGGAATACGAGGCGCCGACGGCGCGCTTTCGCGCCATCGCCCGCGCGATCAGGCTGCAGCCGCAGTGAGCACGACCCGCCGGGACTGACACCATGAGCTATCTGCTCGACGCGCTGCAGGCGCGCATCGGCGAGTTCGTCTCG
>JAUPTP010000223.1 GCA_030918015.1 Pseudomonadota bacterium | reverse complement strand
TCTCGTTTCCTATCAGGGCCGACAGATTGAAAATCTGTCGGTTTTTTCATTTTATTGACAAATAGATTCTTTCGCGGCCTCTTGTCTGGGGATCGCCGTGCGAAATTTACGGTGGCGTCTGGGGTAATCGAGCATGAATCTCGATAAACTGATTGCAAATTGAAGTTCTTGGAAAAAACGGAAGCAGCGACACACAATCCAACTCGGTATTGCGGGAATATTTATATTATTGAATATGCCGACCCACCAGGCCATGATTCCATGACGGATTCTGCTCAGTCTCCCTTTCGCCCCACGCTGTTCATGCGGACTTGGCAGTTGCGTGATGCAGACGCAGGTGCGCTGAAACTGTTCACGACCCTGCTCAAGGGGCGTCTTGCGGCCGACTGGGCCGTGACCGACGCGGGGTCGGTCGATCTGCTCGTGATGCCGGTGTCGGCGCAGGATCCGGGCGATGGGGTCGAGGGCCCGGGCATGGTGAGGCTGCGCATCGCTGCGCAGTCCCAGGAGGTGGAGGGCGCTCCGGCGCCGGTGCTGGTGCGGCCGCTGCAGTTCGAGGAGGTGGCGGCGCTGCTGCAGCAGCTGGAGCCGGACCTGCTGGACACCTTGGCGCTGCGACGTGTCGCCCCTGTCCCCGAGCCTGTTGCCGAGCCGGTGATCACGGTGCCAGCCGAGAGGGCCCGGGCAGAGGCGGTGGAGCCGGAGCCCGTGATGGCCGCACCCGCTGCCGAGCCCTCGCGCGAGCCCTCTCCCTCGCCGAAGACGGATGAGGCCACGAACGACATTCCGTCTCGCGCCCCCCTGGAACTGGGGCCGGGCGCGCGCGTCAAGCTGCGCCGCTGGCCGGATCCCGTGCAGTTGACGGGTGGAAAAAGCCACAACCGGCTGGCCAGTCAGATCTCGGCCACGGCCCTGGAGCGAGACGACCTGCTGGCGCTGTCGGGCCTGCCGGCCGCCGAGGTCGATGCCTTTCTGCAGGCGATGCACGGCGCCGATCTGCTCGAGGTCCTGCCTCCGGACTTCGTGGCGAAAGACAAGACCGCCCAGCCCAGTGATTCTTCTGCCGCCGAGCCGGTGCCGGACAGCCTCTTTGGTCTGATCCGACGCCGACTCGGCATCGGAAACTGAATTCTTCGCCCCTCGTGATGCGTGACTGCAAGATTGTTTTCACTGGCACGCCGGGGGCGGGCAAGACCACCGCCATCGCTGCGATCAGCGATACCCCACCGGTGGTCACCGATGTGCCCAATCGTGATCCCTCGATCGCCAAGGCCCGCACCACGGTGGGCATGGACTATGGCGAGGTGGTGATCGCGGACTTGATCCGGGTGCGGCTGTTTGGCACGCCAGGGCAGACCCGCTTCGATTTTCTCTGGCCGATCCTCGCCCACAAGGCGATGGCGCTGGTCATCCTGGTCGACAACTCGCGACCGGATCCCCTGGCGGACCTGTGCCTCTACCTGGATGCCTTCGCCGAGCAGCTCGAGCACACCGCCTGCGTGATCGGCATCGGTCGCACCGACAGCCATCCGGAGCCGGGGCTGCAGGTCTTCACCGACGAGCTGACGCGGCGTGGTCGCGTGTTCCCGGTGCTGCCGGTGGATGTGCGCGAGCGCGACCAGGTCCTGATGTTGATCGACTGCGTGCTGGCGCAAGTCGAGGCGCGCAACCGAGCGGGGCTGGGCATGACTGTCCAGCATCGATCGGGAAGGCGCACGGCATGAGCCGATCCAGCCAGCGTCGGCGCCGACACCGCCCACGAGGCCCGAGCGTCGCGCTGTCTCCTTCGCTCTCTTTTTTTCCGCTTCTTCAACACGTTGACATTGACCACGGAAGGAACCTGACTATGTCCACCATCAAGCAGAGCCTGGAACAACTGATGACCGTCGATGGCGCGATGTGCGCCGCACTGGTCGACTCCGAGAGCGGCATGATGCTCGGCTCGATCGGCTCGGGCGTCGATCTGGAAGTCGCCGCGGGGGGCAACACCGAGGTGATGCGCGCCAAGCTGCGCACGATGAAGCTGCTCAATCTGAACGACCGCATCGAAGACCTGCTGATCACCCTGGGCAAGCAGTACCACATCCTGCGCCCGTGCACCCGCCAGGAAGGCATGTTCTTCTACTTCGTGCTGGACAAGGCCCGTGCGAACCTGGCCCTGGCCCGCCGCAAGGTGACCGACATCGACCGCGACCTGCAGTTCTGATCCGATGTCCTGGCGTCGCGGGTCCTAGAATCCGCGACGATGAATCCTTCCTCTCGGACGGCCGGGGCTGTGATGGCTCCGGCCCGCCCCGTGCTCTGGCCCGGTCTGGCCTTCGCGCTGATCGGCTCGATCGCCTTCTCCGGCAAGGCGATCATCGTCAAGCTGGCCTACCGTCATGGCGTCGATGCGGTGACGGTGCTGATGCTGCGCATGCTGTTCGCGCTGCCTCTCTTCCTGGCGCTGGCCTGGTGGTCGGGGCGGGGGCGGCCGGCCTTGACCCGGCGCGACTGGGGCGCGGTGCTGGGCCTGGGCTTCTCGGGCTACTACCTCGCCAGCTTTCTCGACTTTCTCGGCCTGGCCTACATCAGCGCCAGTCTCGAGCGCCTCATTCTCTATCTCAACCCGACGCTGGTGCTGTTCCTGGGCGTGCTGCTGCATGGCCGCAAGGTGAGCACGCGGCAGCTGCTGGCGCTGGCGGTCAGCTACAGCGGCGTGATGCTGGTCTTCGGCCACGAGCTGAGCGACCTGGGCCCGAACGTCGGGCTGGGGGCGCTGCTGGTCTTCGGCAGCGCGCTGAGCTATGCGGTCTATCTGGTCCAGAGCGGCCAGGAGGTGCAGCGCCTGGGTTCGCTGCGGCTGACCGGGCTGGCGACCACGGTGGCCTGTCTGCTGTGCATCGGCCAGTTCCTGCTGCTGCGCCCGGTGGCATCGGTGCTGACGGTGCCGGAGCCGGTGCTGTGGCTGTCGCTGCTCAATGCCACCGCCTGCACCTTCGCGCCGGTCATCCTGGTGATGATGGGCATCGAGCGGCTGGGCGCGGCGCTGGCGGCGCAGACCGGTCTGGTCGGGCCGATGAGCACCATCCTGATGGGCATCGTCATCCTCGGCGAGCCGATGACGCCGTGGATCGTCGCCGGCACGGTGCTGGTGCTGGCGGGCGTGGCGCTGCTGGCGCGCTGGCGCTGAGGCGGCCGCGCTCAGCGCCTTGACGACACCACGATGCCGGCGACGATCAGCACGAAGGCCGCCGCGTGGTACAGGTGCGGCGCCTCGCCCAGCAGCGCGGTCGACAGCAGCGCGGCGAACAGCGGCGTCAGGTTGACGAACAGCCCGGCGGTGGTCGGCCCCACCGCAGCCACCGCCCGGCCCCACAGCCCGTAGGCCACCAGCGACGGCCCGACGACGATGTAGGCGATCGCGGCGAACACCGCCAGCGACCACTCGGGCGAGCGCGGCAGCGCCAAGGCTTCCACGCCGGCCGCACCGGAAGCCCAGACCAGGCCGAAGAGCGTCTGCACCAGCAGGAATTCATGCCAGTCCCAGGGGCGGCGCTGGCCGTCCGCACCGGTGACCTGCGGCCGGGACTCGCCACGCATCGAGGCCGGCGGGCGCACCAGGAGCCAGCTGTAGCCCGACCAGCTCGCGGCCGCGGCCAGCATGAAGAGATCGCCCTGGACGAAGTGGACCTGGGCCAGCGTGCGCGGATCGCCCCGGCCGAGCACCACCGCCACCCCGGCGAGCGACAGCGCCGCGCCGATCATCTGGCCGCGCCGCGGCCGCTCGGCGAAGAAGATCGCGCCGATCAGCAGCATCCACAGCGGCATGCTCGCGGCGATCAGCGTGACGTTGATCGGGGTCGAGGTGGTCAGCGCCACATACTGCAGCGCGTTGTAGGCTCCGACGCCCAGCAGCCCGACCAGCGCCAGATGGCGCCAGCGCGCGGCGATGTCGGCCCGCGCCTGCGGCGTGGCGAGGGCGCGCCGTCCGATCACCAGCAGCACCAGCAGCACCAGCGCCCAGCGGATCGCGTTGAGCAGCAGCGGCGGCACATGGGGCACCGTCATGCGCCCGACCACCGCATTGCCCGCCCACAGCAGGGGCGGCAGCGTCAGCATCAGCAGGAGGCGGGGCGTCAGCGCGGTCATGGGGCTCCTTCATGAGGTCCCGCATCCTACCCGCGCAAAAGCACGGTCGTGCGGTGGACGGCAGGGGCGGGCCAGATCCCGTAAGCTTGAGCGCCGTGCACCGCAGCACCGATCCAGGAGACACGAATGTCGGCGATGACCCGCGCGATCCAGATCCGCCAGTTCGGCGGCCCCGAAGCGATGCAGCTCGTCGAGCTGGAGGTCGGCGATCCCGGCCCCGGCGAGGTGCGCATCCGCCACCACGCCGTCGGCGTCAACTTCATCGACATCTACCAGCGCACCGGCCTGTATGCCAACCCGCTGCCGCTGACGCTGGGCATGGAGGGCGCCGGCGTGGTCGAGGCGGTCGGCGCCGGCGTGAGCCATCTGCAGCCCGGCGACCGTGTCGCCTATGCCAGCCAGCCGCCGGGCAGCTACTGCGAGCTGCGGGTGATGCCGGCGCGCTCGGTGGTGGTGCTGCCCGACGGCGTCGACTTCGAGACGGGCGCTGCGATGATGCTCAAGGGCCTGACGGTGCAGTACCTGCTGCGGCGCACCCAGCCGCAGGGCGGGCTGCAGCCAGGCGACTTCGTGCTGTGGCATGCGGCGGCCGGCGGCGTCGGCCTGATCGCCTGCCAGTGGGCGCGCGCGCTGGGCCTGCGGCTGATCGGCACCGCCGGCGGCGCCGAGAAATGCCGCCTGGCGCTCGCGCATGGCGCCGAGTTCGCCATCGACTACCGCAGCGAGGACTTCGTCGCCCGGGTGCGCGAGATCACCGGCGGGCGCGGCGTGCGTGCGGTCTACGACTCGATCGGCCAGGACACCTTCGAGGGCTCGCTCGACTGCCTGGAGCCCTTCGGCCTGATGGCCAGCTTCGGCAATGCCTCCGGGCCGGTGCCGCCGGTGAACCTCGGCGTGCTGGCGGCCAAGGGCTCGCTGCACCTGACGCGCCCGACGCTGTTCACCCACCTGGCCACCCGCGAGACCACCCAGGCGATGGCCGACGAGCTGTTCGCGCGGGTGAGTTCCGGCGAGGTGCAGATTC